>NZ_CAAAFS010000318.1:2095-38952 GCF_900634755.1 Protofrankia symbiont of Coriaria myrtifolia | reverse complement strand
GGGGGGGGGCTGGGCGGGCCGGAGGCCGGCCATCCGCCCGAACCGTACGCGCGGGCGTTCGCCATCGCCGCCGACGGCGGGCTGGCCGCCGTCCCGCACGCGGGGGAGAGCAGCGGGCCGGCCTCGATCCGCGGCGCGTTGGACGCCCTGGGCGCGCGCCGCATCCGGCACGGCATCCGCGCCCTGGACGATCCCGGTCTCGTGGCCGAGCTCGTCGATCGGGACATCGTCCTGGACGTCTGCCCGGTGTCCAACCTGCGGACACGTTCGGTGGCGGATCTTGCCGGGCATCCCCTGCCCGCGCTGGTCGACGCGGGGGTGCGCTGCTCGCTGGCCACCGACGACCCGGCCATGTTCGACACCGATCTCGGCCGTGAGCACGCTGTGGCCGCGGCACTGGGCGTGTCCGCCCGTGATCTGTACGAGGCCGGTGTCGCCGGTGCGCTGTGTGACGCCGCGACGCGACAGCGGCTGGCGGCGATCGGCGCCGGCGCCGACTGGGACGCCGTGGCCGCGGCGCTGGCCACGGCCGTCCGTACGGATCCGCTGGCCGCCGGCATTGCCGCGGCCGCCTCCTCGCCGCCCGTCACCGCGGCTGGGAGACCAGCGGTCGTGCCCACGGCTGGGCCGGGGGCCGACGCCGGGGTCGGATTCACCGACGGTGCCGGAACCGCGGCGGTGCCGCGGTGAGTGCCATCCCGGCGGGCCCAGCGGATCCGGAAATCCCGGCAGGCCTGAAAAATCCAGAGAACCGAAAAATCCTGGAAGATCCGGGAAGCCCGGGAAGCCGAGCGGAAGCGGCAGGCCCGGAGCGCGGGAAAGGCCTGGAAAATATGACAGGACCGGCAGGCCGGCAACGTCCGCAGGGCCCGCGGAGAGCGCGCAGCCCGCGCGGTCCGGAGGACCTGGGAAGTTCGCGAAGCCCGCGAGTCCCGGAAAGAATTACGGGGAGCCTGGGAAGAAGCATGCGAAGTACGAGGAGCCCGGCGGGCCCCGTGGGTGAGGCTCCGGCGCGGGTGGCCGGGCCGGAGAAGCGGCCGGACGAGGTCGCGGCCATGTTCGACGGTGTTGCCCGGCGCTACGACCTGACCAACGCGGTGCTCTCGGCCGGTCTGGACCGCACCTGGCGCGGCGCCACCGCGGACGCCCTGGACCTGCGCCCGGGGCTGCGGGTACTGGATCTGGCAGCCGGTACCGGCACCTCGTCGCGGGCGTTCGCCGCCCGTGGCGCCTCGGTCGTGGCCTGCGACTTCTCGCTGGGCATGCTCAGGGTCGGGCAGCACCGCCTGCGTCAGCGCCCGGCCGCCCCCGGCGGTGGCGCGGTGGCGCTGGTCGCCGGGGACGGGCTCGCGCTGCCGTTCGCGGCGGCGTCCTTCGACCGGGTGACGGTCTCGTTCGGCCTGCGCAACGTGGTCGACGTCGAGGTGTGCCTGGCGGAACTGGCACGGGTGACCCGTCCGGGCGGGCGTCTGGTGATCTGCGAGTTCAGCCGCCCGACCTGGGCGCCGTGGCGCACGGTCTACACGGAGTACCTGATGCGGGCGTTGCCCGGCCTCGCCCGGCTCGTCAGCAGCAGCCCGGACGCGTACGTCTACCTGGCCGAGTCGATCCGGGCCTGGCCGGACCAGTCGGCCCTTGCCGACCGCATCGCCGGCGCGGGCTGGACCAGGGTGGGCTGGCGCAACCTCACCGGCGGCATCGTGGCCCTGCACCGCGCCTGGCGTCCGGCCTGACGGCTTGCCTGGCCTGGCCGACAGCGGCCGGCAGTGGCCGGCGGCCGGCCGGTGGTGGCCCGGATGACCGGGGCCGAGAGACCAGGCGGGACGGCCGGACCGGTTGATCGGATGGGCGGACGGGCGGGTCCGGATGGTCAGGTTGGGATGTGGGCGTCCAGCCAGGTCAGGGTGCGGGCCCAGGCGTCCTCGGCCGCGGCGGCGTTGTACACGGCGGGCCGGGCGTCGCAGTGGAACCCGTGCTCGGCATCCGGATAGCGGACGACCTGCGTGGGCATGGCCGCCTCCCGCGCCGCCGACCGGAGGGCCTCGACCTGCTCCACCGGGATGCCCTGGTCACGGTCGCCGAACAGGCCCAGCCACGGGGCCTGCAGGCGGGGCGCGATCTCGATCAGAGGTGCCTCGCCGAACCTGCCCTCGGCGAGCCCGCCGCCGTAGAAGCTCACGGCGGCCCCGAGCGGGCGGTGGACGGCCGCGATGGTGGCGACTGACCCGCCCATGCAGAAGCCGACCACCGCGATGCGGTCGACGGCGGTCCCCTCGTCGGCGAGCAGGGCCATGCTCGCGTCGACGTCCTCCAGGATGTCGAGGCTGTTGAGCGTCTGCATGGCCTGCCGGACCGCGGTGAAGTCCCCGCCGTAGGGGAAGACCGGCGAGCCCACCCGGTGGAAGAGGGCCGGCGGTGGCGAACCGGTCGCACACGTCCACGATGTGGTCGGTGAGCCCGAACGCCTCCTGGACGACGACGACCCCGCCTCGAGGCCTGTCGGCCGGGTGGGCGACGGCGGCCTGCATGGGCCCGTCCGCGGTGGACAGCGTCACGGTCTCGCGGCTCATCTGTGTTCTGCTCCTGTCCGGCGCATCCGGTGTGGATGCGGCTCTACGAGAGGATCGCATCAGAGACGGCGCGACCCATGCTCCGCAGCATCTCAGCGTGCGGGATCAATCACTGTCGTTCCAGTACGCCCATGGTCGTTCGGTGCATCGTCCACCATTCAGCGGGTGATCTGGGCAGACCGGCCGGCCGGGCCGCCTGCCGTCCGGGCCGGCCGCGGGCGTGCGGGTGCGGGGTGCGGTGGCCTGCCGGCTCCGTAAGTCCGGTGGGCGCGGCGCGGGCGGTGGAGCCGGCGGGGGTGGGAGCGCACGACCGGGTGCCGGCCGGTCGTGCCTGTCGACCCATGGGCTGTCGGCCGTGCCTGTCGGCCATGGCTTTGCCGGCCGTGTCGATTGTCGGCCGTGATTGTCGCGCGGACCCGAATATACGGTATGTCCGATAAAAGTTGGGTTTCTCATGACTACCGTCAGTGAAGATTGACTTCTGTTGTCCGCTGTTTGTTCACTGTTTGGCTGATGGCGCCCGTGTGCGCCGGCCGGACGGCGCGGCGCGGGGGTCGGCGCGATCCTGGCGCCTGTGCCGACGACGGGCGCAGGGCCTAGACTCGCCGTTGCGCTCGTGAAAACCTTCACGAGCGGCGGCAGTACAGCAAATGGGAATACAACCGGCGATCCGGAGATGTGTGATCATGACAGCGGTCCAGGCCGAGCATGCCGATGTCATAGTCGTTGGTGCCGGCCCCGGCGGCTCGGCGGCCGCCTGCCACCTGGCCCGGACCGGGCTCGCTGTCGTCCTGCTGGAAAAGACCCGCTTCCCTCGGGAGAAGGTCTGCGGTGACGGGCTGACCCCCCGTGCCGTGCGCAGCCTGATCGAGATGGGCATCGACACCGGCACCGATGCCGACATGGGCAGCGGCCCTGGCACCAGCGTCGGCACTGGCACTGGCACTGGCACGGCCGCGGCCACCGGCGCGCCCGCGGACGCCGGTGCCACCGCTGGCCCGGCGGCCAGCGCGACCGGCACGGTTCAGGCCGGTTCCGGATGGGCCCGCAACCGAGGCCTGCGTGTCATCGGCGGTGGGCTGCGGCTCGAGCTGCCCTGGCCGGAGCTGGCGAACTGGCCGGACTACGGCCTGGTCCGGCCCCGTCTCGACTTCGACGAGCTGCTCGTCCGGCACGCCGAGAAGGCCGGCGCCCAGCTGCGGGAGGAGACCACCGTCACCGGCCCGATCCGCGACGAGCGCACCGGACGGGTCGTCGGAGTGCAGGCCAGGGCGTCCCGCGGTGGGCAGCCGCTGGCCTTCCGCGCCCCACTGGTGATCGCCGCGGACGGGAACAGCGCGCGGATGGCGCTGTCGCTGGACATCCGCCGCCGGGAGGACCGTCCGCTGGGGGTGGCGGTGCGCCAGTACTACCGCAGCCCCCGCACGCATGACGACTACCTGGAGTCCCATCTGGAGCTGTGGGAGGGAAAGCCCGGCGCGTCCCGGCTGCTGCCCGGCTACGGGTGGATCTTCGGGGTGGGCGACGGGACGAGCAATGTCGGGCTCGGCATGCTCAACACCACCAGCGCCTTCCAGCACACCGACTACCGGGACCTGCTGCGGCGGTGGCTCAACGCGCTGCCGCCGGAGTGGGGCTACACCGAGGAGAACGCGGTCGGGCCGGTCCGCGGCGGCGCCCTGCCGATGGCCTTCAACCGCGCGCCGCACTATCGCGACGGCCTGCTGCTGGTCGGGGACGCCGGTGGGACGGTCAACCCGTTCAACGGCGAGGGGATCGCCTACGCGATGGAGTCCGGACGGCTCGCGGCCGAAGTGGCCGTCCAGGCGCTGGCCCGCTCCCAGGGGCCGGCCCGGGAGCGGGCGCTGCAGGCCTACCCGGACGTTCTCCGGCAACGCTACGGCGGCTACTACACACTCGGGCGGGTGTTCGTCGAACTGATCGGGAACCCGTCCGTGATGCGGATACTGACCCGTTACGGGCTGCCGCGACCGACGCTCATGCGCTTCACCCTGAAGCTGCTGGCGAATCTCACCGACCCGCGAGGGGGTGATGCGCTGGACCGCCTGATCAACGCTATGTCCCGGCTCGCGCCCGCGACCTGAGCAGCCCGAGCGGCCCGAGCGGATGGTGGCGGCACTGGCGAAACACGGGGTCACGGTTTTCCGGCACACGGCTTCCGCCCAGTGAACAGACCAGTGGCCGCATCGACAGCATCGGTTTGTGGCCAGACATGCGGCGGGCGTGCATTGATGCTCACTCGTTCCGGGGGCCAACGGCAGCCCGATCATGCTTTTTCCGCCCGCCGGATCGCCGCTGGGAAACCGGTCCGCGCGTCTGGGGCGGGCGTCGCGTAGGCTCCCTGGCGGCGCCCGGCGACCGGAGTCGGGACAACCGGTGACCGTGATCGGTGTCGGCGCCGTGAGCCGGCCGTCCTTGCCGCGCCAGCCGCGTCCCGGCGGCCAGCGGTGAGCTCACGGCCGCGAACCGGAACAGCGAACCGAAAACCGCGAACCGAAAACTGCCACGTCCCGCATCGGACCTGTAGAGAGGAGCTCGGCATGCTGTCGAACTACGTGCCGATCCTCGTGCTTTTAGTGATCGCGTCGGCGTTCGCGATCGGATCTGTGATCACGGGCGCGCTGGTCGGCCCGAAGAGGTACAACCGTGCCAAGCTCGACGCGTACGAGTGCGGAATCGAACCGCCGCGCGAGCCGGTTGGCCCACATCGTTTTCCGGTGAAGTTCTACCTGACGGCGATGCTGTTCATCGTCTTCGACATCGAGATCATCTTCCTCTATCCGTGGGCGGTCGCGTTCGGCGCTCTGGGGACCTTCGGGCTCGTCGAGATGGTGCTGTTCATCGCGACCGTTTTCGTCGCCTACGCCTACGTGTGGCGGCGGGGAGGCCTGGAATGGGACTAGAAGAGAAGCTGCCCGGTGGCCTGCTGCTCACCACCGTCGAGAAGATGGCCAACTGGTCGCGGCGGTCCTCCCTGTGGCCGGCGACGTTCGGCCTGGCCTGCTGCGCGATCGAGATGATGTCGACCGGCGCCGGCCGCTACGACCTCGCCCGGTTCGGGATGGAGGTGTTCCGGGCCAGCCCCCGGCAGGCCGACCTCATGATCGTCGCGGGTCGGGTGAGCCAGAAGATGGCCCCGGTGCTGCGCCAGATCTACGACCAGATGCCCGAGCCCAAGTGGGTGCTGTCCATGGGCGTCTGCGCGAGCAGCGGTGGGATGTTCAACAACTACGCCATCGTGCAGGGCGTCGACCACATCGTCCCGGTGGACATGTACCTGCCGGGCTGCCCGCCGCGGCCGGAGATGCTCATGGACGCGATCCTGAAGCTGCACGAGAAGATCCTGGCCGGCACGATCACCGGCAAGGTCGCCTACACGAAGGTCGGCGAGTCGCCCTACCCGAAGCCGATCGAGGTGGCCACGGCGCGCGCGGGCCTGCCGGCCGGTGCCGTCGACACCAGCACGCTGTCGGTCAACGACCGCAGGCGGTTCCGCCTGCCGGCGGGTGCTCCGGCGCCGGCCGGGATCGGCGCGGTCGAGCCGGCCCTCGACGACCGGCGACCGGCCGCCATCCCCCCGGAGTCGGTCTTCGGCCGGACCAAGCGCCTGTCGCCGGCCGCCGGGCCGGCCGGATCGGCCGGATCAGCCGGCCGGCGTGCCGGGAGCGAGGATTCCACTGGTGAGGCGGCGTCATGAGCGAGCTCGTACCGGCGGCCGGCGCGGCGTCGGGCAAGGGCGGGCCGCGTCGGCAGGACGCCTTCGGAGCTTCCGGCTCCGGTGACACCTCCGGTTTCGGCGGTCTGGTTCGCAACCCGCCGGTGCTCGCCTCGAGCTCCCGGCCGTTCGGCGACGCTGACGCCGACACCGTCTACGACGCCCTCGAGCGTGCCTTTCCGCAGCTCACCGACGCGCTCGAACGGGTGGTCGTCGACCGCGGGGAGCTGACCCTGCACGTCCGGCGCGATCATCTGCTCGCGGTCGCCCAGACCCTGCGGGACGACCTTCAGCTGCGCTTCGAGCTGCTCTCCGGGGTCTCCGGCGCGGACTATCCCGACGATCCGACCGGACGCCGACTGCACGCCGTCTACCACCTGACGTCGATGACCTGGCGCCGCCGCGTTCGGCTGGAGGTCTCGGTGGCCGACGACGACCCGACCGTCCCCAGCGTCATGGCTGTCTGGCCGACCGCGGACTGGCACGAGCGGGAGACCTACGACCTGTTCGGCATCGTCTTCTCCGGCCGGGACGGCCTGGAAAGGATCATGATGCCAGACGACTGGATCGGCCACCCGCAGCGCAAGGACTACCCGCTCGGCGGCGTACCGGTCGACTACAAGGGCGCTCAGGTACCGGCACCGGACAGCCGCCGGAGCTATTCATGACCAGCCTGCTCGGTGCAGCCGATCTGTTCGGTACGGCCGGTATGGCCGGTACGAGTGCGCTGTCCGGCACGAGCGCCGTGGCCGGTGGCTCGCGGCGGCGTCGTTCCACCCCGTGTCGTCTTTGTCTACGAGGTTCGTTATGACCCACACGTTCGACACGTCAGCCGCGTTCACCTCCGCGGCCGGCTCCACCACATCCGCCGGACCGCCCGTCGACGGCGCTCCCGGATACGACAGCACTTCCGGGCACGACAGCGCCTCTGGGCGCGGGGACGCTCCTGGACAGAACAACGCTCCTGGGTACGACGACGCTCCCGGATACGGCGACGCCTACGAGGCCGGCTTCACCGAGTCGGCGGGGGAGCGGGTCTACACCGTCACCGGCGGTGACTGGGAGCAGGTGATCGGCGGCGAGGACTACTCCGAGCGCCTCACCGTCAACATGGGTCCCCAGCACCCGTCCACGCACGGGGTGCTGCGGCTCGTCCTGGAGATCGAGGGCGAGACGGTCACCCGGACCCAGGTCGTCATCGGCTACCTGCACACCGGGATCGAGAAGAGCTGCGAGTTCCGCACCTGGACGCAGGCGGTCACCTTCCTCACCCGCGCCGACTATCTCGCGCCGCTGTTCAACGAGACGGCCTACTGCCTGGCGCTGGAGAAGCTGCTCGGCATCACCGACGAGGTCCCCGAGCGGGCCACGGTCATCCGGGTGCTGGTGATGGAGCTGCAGCGGATCGCCTCGCACCTGGTGTGGCTGGCCACCGGCGCCATGGAGATCGGGGCCACCACTGGGATGATCTTCGGTTTCCGGGAGCGGGAGAAGATTCTCGACCTCCTGGAGAAGATCACCGGGCTGCGGATGAACCACGCCTACGTCCGTCCCGGCGGGCTGGCCCAGGACCTTCCGAACGACGTCATACGCGATATTCAGGCGTTTCTCGTCGACATGCCCAAGCGGATCAAGGAGTATCACGCCCTGCTGTCGGGGCAGCCGATCTGGAAGGGCCGCATGGTCGACGTCAACTACATCGACGCGGCCAGCTGCATCGCGCTCGGCGTGACCGGCCCGGTGCTGCGTGCCGCCGGGTTGGAGTGGGACCTGCGCAAGACCGTCCCGTACTGCGGCTACGAGACCTACGAGTTCGACGTCCCCACCTCGCTGGACGGCGACTCCTACGCCCGCTACCTGGTACGACTGGCGGAGATGGGCGAGTCGTTGAAGATCGTCGAACAGTGCCTGGACCGGCTGAAGCCCGGCCCGGTGATGGTCGCGGACAAGAAGATCGCCTGGCCGGCCCAGCTGTCGATCGGCGCCGACGGGATGGGCAACTCCCTCGATCACATCCGCACGATCATGGGTACCTCGATGGAGGCCCTGATCCACCACTTCAAGCTGGTCACCGAGGGTTTCCGGGTGCCGGCCGGGCAGGTGTACACGGCCGTGGAGTCGCCTCGCGGCGAACTGGGCTACCACGTGGTCAGCGACGGCGGCACCAGGCCGTACCGCGTCCACGTCCGGGAACCAAGCTTCGTCAACCTGCAGGCGGTCCCGGCGATGACCGAAGGCGGACAGGTCGCGGACGTGATCGTCGGCGTGGCCTCCGTCGACCCAGTCCTGGGGGGAGTTGACCGGTAGTGCCGCTCACCGAAGAAACCCGCGCCGCGGCAGCGGACATCATCGCGCGGTACCCGTCCGGGCACTCCCGGTCGGCGCTGCTGCCCCTGCTGCACCTCGTGCAGGCCGAGGACGGCTGTGTCACCTCCGAGGGGGTGGAGTTCTGCGCCTCTCTGCTCGGCATCACCCAGGCCGAGGTGAGCGCGGTCGCCACCTTCTACACGATGTACAAGCGCCGGCCCGTCGGCGACTGGCTGGTGTCGGTGTGCACCAACCTCTCCTGCGCGCTGCTCGGCGGCGAGGAGGTCTACGCCCGTCTCTCGCAGGAGCTCGGGGTCGGGCACGACCAGACCACCGCGGACGGCACGATCACCCTTGAGCACGCCGAGTGCCTGGCCGCGTGCGACTACGCGCCGGTGCTGACCGTCAACTACGAGTTCTTCGACCAGGTCGACCCGCAGTCCGCGAGCGAGATCGTGGAGGCGCTGCGGCGTGGCGAGCGGCCGGCCCCGACCCGGGGCGCGCCGCTGTGCACGTTCGCCGAGGCGTCCCGGCAGCTCGCCGGCCTCCCCGACCCGCGGCCCGAGGCGGTCGCCGGTCCGGGCGTAGGCGAGCCGTCCGTGGCCGGGCTGTTGGTCACGGGCACCGCCGACGCCACGGCCGCCGGCCCGGCCGGCAGCACCGCTGCCAGGGGCGCTCCGGCCAACGGCACCCCCGCCAAGGCTGCCCCGGCCAAGGCTGCCCCGGTCAGAGCCGCCGCGACCAAGGCCGCTTCGGGTAAGGCCACGCCGGCCGGCGCCGCGCGGACCGACGATTCGACGAAGGGGAGCTGACCATGCCGGTCACCCCGGTCCTCACCGGACGCTGGAACACCCCCGAGTCCTGGACGCTGGCCGTCTACGAGAGCACCGACGGCTACCAGGCGCTGCGGCAGGCCCTGGAGCTCGGCCCGGACGACATCATCAAGATTGTCAAGGACTCCGGGCTGCGCGGCCGCGGCGGCGCGGGCTTCCCCACCGGGATGAAGTGGAGCTTCATCCCGCAGGGCGACGACAGGCCGCACTACCTGGTCATCAACGCGGACGAGGGCGAGCCCGGCACCTGCAAGGACGCGCCGCTGATGACGGCCGACCCACACTCGCTGGTGGAGGGCATCATCATCGCCGCCTATGCGGTGCGGGCCCACCGCGCCTTCATCTACCTGCGCGGGGAGCTGGTGCACTGCGGACGCCGGCTGCGCGCCGCGGTCGCCGAGGCATACCGGGCCGGCTATCTCGGCCGCGACATCCTCGGCAGCGGCTTCGACCTGGACCTGGTCGTCCACTCCGGGGCCGGCGCCTACATCTGCGGCGAGGAGACCGCGCTGCTCGACTCGCTGGAGGGCCGCCGCGGCCAGCCCCGGCTGCGCCCGCCGTTCCCGGCGACCCACGGGCTGTACGCGTCCCCGACCGTGGTCAACAACGTGGAGACCATCGCCACCGTGCCGTTCGTCATCCGGCGCGGGGTGGAGTGGTTCCGCTCGATGGGCCGGGAGCGCTCGCCGGGGCCGAAGATCTACAGCCTGTCCGGGCACGTGACCCGCCCGGGCCAGTACGAGGCGCCGATGGGGACCACCCTCGCCGAGCTGCTGGAACTCGCCGGCGGCATCCGCGGCGGCCGGCGGCTGAAGGCGTGGACACCGGGCGGTTCCTCGACGCCGATGCTCACCGCGGACCATCTCGACGTCCCGCTGGACTTCGAGGGGGTCGTCGAGGCTGGCTCCCTGCTCGGCACCGCCGCCATCATGATCATGGATGAGACCGTGGACATGCTGAAGGTCGTCCGGCGGCTCACCCAGTTCTACGCGCACGAGTCCTGCGGCAAGTGCACGCCGTGCCGCGAGGGCACCACCTGGATGGTCCAGATCCTCTCCCGCCTCGAACGCGGCCAGGGCGACGCCGAGGACGTCGACACCCTCGTGGACGCCTGCGACAACATCTTCGGCCGGGCCTTCTGCGCGCTCGCCGACGGCGCCACCTCGCCGATCGTCTCCGGGATCAAGTTCTTCCGGGACGAGTTCGTCCCGGCCACCCCCACCGGCGCCACCGGGCCCACCGGGCCCACCGGGCCCACCGCCACCGACCGCGTCGCCGGCACACCGGACGCCCTCGCGGGAGCTCACTGATCACTATGACAACCGTGTCGAAGAGTAGCGCCTCGCAGCCCCCGGCCGAGCCCGCGCCGCCGGATCTCGTCACCCTGACCATCGACGGCATCGCGGTCAGCGTCCCGAAGGGGATACTGATCATCCGGGCGGCCGAGCTGCTCGGGATCGAGATCCCGCGGTTCTGCGACCATCCGCTGCTCGACCCCGTCGGCGCCTGCCGGCAGTGCATCGTCGAGGTCGAGGGCCAGCGCAAACCGGTCGCATCCTGCACGACCACGGTCGCGGCCGACATGGTCGTGCGCACCCAGCTCACCTCGCCGGTGGCGAAGAAGGCACAGGCGGGGACGCTGGAGTTCCTGCTGCTCAACCATCCGTTGGACTGCCCGATCTGCGACAAGGGCGGCGAGTGCCCGCTGCAGAACCAGTCGATGGCCAACGGCGGCGCCGTCTCCCGGTTCCGGGAGACCAAGCGGACCTACCCGAAGCCGGTCGCCATCTCCACCGAGATCCTCCTCGACCGGGAGCGTTGCGTGCTGTGCGCGCGCTGCACCCGGTTTTCCGCGCAGATCGCCGGCGACCCGTTCATCGAGCTGTTCGAGCGGGGCGCCAACGAGCAGGTCTCGATCAGCGAGGACGAGCCGTTCCAGTCCTACTTCTCCGGCAACACCGTGCAGATCTGCCCGGTGGGCGCGCTGACCAGCGCGGCGTACCGGTTCCGGGCCCGGCCGTTCGACCTGGTGTCCACCCCGACCACGTGTGAGCACTGCGCGGGCGGCTGCGCGCTGCGCACCGACCACCGCCGCGGCAAGGTCCGGCGCCGGCTCGCCGCCGACGACCCGGCCGTCAACGAGGAGTGGAACTGCGACAAGGGCCGGTTCGCCTTCACCTACGCCAATGGCGCCGACCGACTGCGCACCCCGCTGGTCCGTGACGACACCACCGGGGAGCTGGTCGAGGCGTCGTGGAGCGAGGCGCTGGCCTTCGCCGCCCGCGGGCTGGCCGAGTGCCGGGACCGCCACGGCGTCGGCGTGCTCGCCGGCGGCCGGCTCACCCGCGAGGACGCCTACGCCTACGCCAAGTTCGCCCGCGTCGCCCTGCGTACCAACGACGTGGACTTCCGGGCCCGGCCGCACTCGGCCGAGGAGGAGACGTTCCTCGCCCACGCGGTCGCCGGCACCGGCATCGGGGTCACCCACGCCGATCTGGAGGCCGCGCCCGGCGTCCTGCTGGTCGCGCTCGAGCCCGAGGAGGAGGCGCCGACGATCTTCCTGCGGCTGCGCAAGGCCGCGCGGAAGCAGAGCACGGCGATCTTCTCGCTCGCCCCGCTGGCCACCCGTGGGCTGACGAAGATCTCCGGGACGCTGTTGCCGGTCGTCCCCGGCGCCGAAGCCGCCGCCCTGGCCGCCCTGGCCGCCCTGGTGGCCGGGGACGGGGCTCAGTCGCCGGTCGTCACCGCGCTGCGCGCTCCCGGGGCCGTGATCCTGGTGGGGGAGCGCGCCGCGCAGGCCCCCGGGACGCTGACCGCGGCGCTGCGGCTGGCCGAGGCGACCGGCGCGCGGCTGGCCTGGGTGCCACGCCGGGCCGGGGAACGCGGCGCGCTCGCCGTCGGCGTCCTGCCGTCGCTGCTGCCGGGTGGGCGCCCGGTGGCGGATCCGGTGGCCCGTGCTGAGGCCGAGGAGATCTGGGGTGCCGTCGTCCCGGCCGAGCCGGGCCGGGACACCGCGGCCATCCTCGCCGCCGCTGCCGCCGGTGAGCTCGACGGGCTCGTCATCGCCGGGGTGGACGTCCACGACCTGCCCGATCCGGCCGCCGCCCTGGACGTGATTGCCTCCGTGCCGTTCTGCGTGTCCCTGGAGGTGCGCACCTCCGCGGTGACCGAGGTCGCCGACGTGGTCCTGCCGGTCGCGCCGGTGGCGGAGAAGGCAGGCTCGTTCGTGAACTGGGAGGGGCGCCTGCGCGCGTTCCAGCGGGCCCTGGAGACCACCGGGCTGCCGGACCTGCGGGTGCTGCACATCCTGGCCGCCCGGATGGGGATCGCCCTCGGCGTCGACGACCCCGGGGCGGCCGCGCGCGAGCTGTCGAGGTTCGGCCGTGCCGGCGCCGAGATCAACCGTGTTCCGGCACCGGCGGTCGAGCCGCCCGCGCTGCCCGAGCCGGCACCGGGCCAGGCGGTGCTCGCCAGCTGGCACCAGCTGATCGACGACGGCCGGCTGCTCGACGGCGAGCCCTACCTCGCCGGGACGGCCCGCCCACCGCGGGCCAGGCTGTCCGCGGTGACGGCCGGTGAGATCGGCGCGGTCGACGGTGCGCCCGTCAGCGTCAGCACCGACCGCGGCACCATCACCCTCCCCCTGGAGATCACCTCGATGCCCGACCGGGTGGTGTGGCTGCCGACCTTCTCACCGGGCTCCCACGTCCATACCTTGCTCGCCGGGCGTGCCGGCGAAGTGGTGAACATCAGTGTGGCCGTCGGCACCCCGGACGGCGGCCGTGATCTTGTCGACGCCGTCGCGGGCAGCGGCGCGGAAGGCCGGTCATGAGCTACTCACCCTCGTTCGTGCCGGCGCTGGCGGCCGGTGCCACCGACCCGGACCTGTCCGTCTTCGGTGACGACCCGTTCTGGCTGATCCTGCTCAAGGCCGTGGCGGTCTTCGCCTTCCTGCTGCTGATAACGCTGTTCGCGATCGTGTTCGAGCGCAAGGTCGTGGCCCGGATGCAGCAGCGTGTCGGCCCCAACCGGCACGGTCCCAAGGGCTGGCTGCAGAGCCTCGCCGACGGTGTGAAGCTCATGCTCAAAGAGGACATCATCCCGGTTCTCGCCGACCGGCCGGTCTTCATCCTCGCCCCGATCATCTCGGCGATCCCGGCCTTCCTCGCGTTCGCGGTGATTCCGTTCGGGCCCGAGGTGTCGATCTTCGGTGAGCACACCAACCTGCAGCTCGCGGACCTGCCGGTGGCCGTCCTGTTCGTGCTGGCCGCGTCGTCGCTGGGCGTGTACGGGCTGATTCTCTCGGGCTGGGCGAGCGGGTCGACCTACCCGCTGCTGGGATCACTGCGTTCGGCGGCCCAGATCATCTCCTACGAGGTCGCGATGGGGCTGTCCTTCGTCGCGGTCTTCCTCAACTCCGGGACGCTGTCCACCTCGGGCATCGTGGAGGGCCAGAGCCACTGGTGGAACGTGGTGCTGGTGCCGTCCTTCATCATCTACTGCATCGCGATGGTGGGTGAGACGAACCGGACGCCGTTCGACCTGCCCGAAGCCGAAGGCGAGCTGGTCGGCGGCTTCCACACCGAATACAGCTCGATCAAGTTCGCGTTCTTCTTCCTCGCCGAGTACATCAACACCGTGACCGTGTCCGCGGTGGCGACGACGTTGTTC
The DNA here is from genome assembly GCF_900634755.1 of Protofrankia symbiont of Coriaria myrtifolia. Classification (NCBI taxonomy): domain Bacteria; kingdom Bacillati; phylum Actinomycetota; class Actinomycetes; order Frankiales; family Frankiaceae; genus Protofrankia; species Protofrankia symbiont of Coriaria myrtifolia. The sequence goes on along the minus strand of NZ_CAAAFS010000318.1, from coordinate 24,835 downwards.
CTCGGCGGGTGGCAGCCGCCGCCGATCCCGTACCTCTCGCACTTCGACACGGGCTGGTTCCCGGTGCTCTGGTTCGTGCTGAAGCTGCTGGCGTTCCTGTTCCTGTTCATCTGGCTGCGTGGGACGCTGCCCCGGCTGCGCTACGACCAGTTCATGGCGTTCGGCTGGAAGGTCCTGATCCCGGTCGGACTGGTCTGGCTGCTCGCCGTGGCGACCTTCAAGGTCTACCGGGAGAACGTCACCGACCGGACGCCATGGCTGATCGGCTTCGGGATCGCCACCGGCATCCTGCTCATCATCACGATCATCGATCCCGGTGCGCGCAAACACCGGGAACGCCTTGAGGCTGCCGAACAGGAGCGCATCCGTAACGCGCCCAGTCTGGACCGGATCCCGTGGCCGCCGCCCGCCGGTACGGCCAGCGCGGCCGGTCGGCCGCCGTCCGTCACCGGTCCGGACCGATCGTCGTCCGCCACCGTCATCGTCGCGGGTGGACCGCGGCAGGAGAGCTGAGCCATGGGGATCCTCGACCCGTACAAGGGATTCGGCGTCACCTTCTCGACCATGTTCAAGAAGCCGACGACCGAGCAGTATCCGGAGGAGAAGAAGCCGACCGCGCCTCGTTTCCACGGCCGCCACCAGCTCAACCGGCATCCCGACGGGCTGGAGAAGTGCGTCGGCTGCGAGCTGTGCGCGTGGGCCTGCCCAGCCGACGCGATCTACGTGGAGGGCGCGGACAACACCGACGAGGAGCGTTACTCCCCCGGGGAGCGCTACGGGCGCGTCTACCAGATCAACTATCTGCGCTGCATCCTGTGCGGCCTGTGCATCGAGGCGTGCCCGACCCGGGCGCTGACCATGACCAACGACTACGAGCTCGCCGACGACAGCCGGTCGGATCTCATCTTCACCAAGGAACAGCTGCTCGCCCCGCTGGGCGAGGAGATGACGGCGCCGCCGCATCCGATGTACCTCGGTGACAGCGAGACGGACTACTACCGGTTCGACCCGAACCGCAGCGGCCCCTTCGACGCATCCGGCCTTGCCGCCACGGGTGCCGGCAAGGGTGCCGACGCCAACGTGCCCGGTCAAGACAGCGAACCGGAGCCGGTCCGATGAGCGCGCAGATCCTGGCCCAGGCGGCGGGGGAGTTCACCCGGACGTCCACCGGTGAGGCCGCGACGTTCTGGGTGCTCGCGCCGGTCGCGGTGCTCGCGGCGCTGGGCATGGTGCTCGCCCGCAACGCCGTGCACGGGGCCCTGCTGCTGGTGACGAACCTTTTCTGCCTGGCCGTCTTCTACATGCTGCAGGACGCCCCGTTCCTCGGCTTCGTGCAGATCGTCGTGTACACCGGGGCGATCATGGTGCTGTTCCTGTTCGTGCTGATGCTGGTCGGGGTGGACTCCTCCGACTCCCTGGTGGAGACCCTGCGCGGTCAGCGGGTGGCCGCGATCGTCCTGGGAGTCGGGTTTGCCGGGCTGCTGGTGTTCCCGATCGGCGGAGTGATCGACAACGGCACCACCGCGGCCGGGCTCGCGGCCGCCAACGACGGCGGCAACATCCAGGCGATCGCCCGCCTGCTGTTCACCGACTACGTGTTCGCGTTCGAGATCATTTCCGCGCTGCTCATCATCGCCGCGGTCGGCGCCATGATCCTCGGGCACCGGGAACGGGTCGACGGCAAGGTGACGCAGCGGGAGATGCTGCGGCGTCGGTTCGCCGAGGGAGGCCGGGTCACGCCGGTTCCCGGGCCGGCCGTCTATGCCCGGCCCGAGGGCACCCGGCTGCCGGCGGGCCTGCCCGGCGGTGGCACCGATCCCGGCGCGGGCCAGGGCGCCAGGGATGTCGGCGGGGACATCGGGGGCAACGGCGACGGCGGCAACGGCGCCGAGACACACGCCCGCGGGAATCCACGTCCGGTCAGGGCCGGGAAGGGGACGGACCGGTGAACCCCTCGAACTATCTGATCCTCGCCGCACTGCTGTTCACCATCGGCGCGGTCGGCGTCCTGCTGCGCCGTAACGCGATCGTCGTCTTCATGTGCGTCGAGCTGATGCTGAACGCGGCGAACCTGACCCTGGTCACCTTCTCCAGGATCAACGGCACCCTGGACGGCCAGATCATGGCGTTCTTCGTGATGGTGGTGGCCGCGGCCGAGGTGGTCATCGGCCTGGCAATCATCCTCACGATCTTCCGAACCCGCCGGTCCGCCTCGGTGGACGACGTGAACCTGCTCAAGTACTAGCCAGTTCCCCAGGTGTGCCACCGGTGACGACCTCACCAGGCGCCGGTGGGACGTGGTGGCCGGAACCCCGGTCACGGCAGAACGGACGATGAGTGCAGTGACGCATACACCCCACGGCCATACGGACCGTGTCGTCACATGTGGTGTCACATGTGGTGCCGGCGCGTCTGGCGGCAGGGCATCCGATGGCCGTGCATCCGACGGCCACCTGCCAGACGAGCACCTTCCTGGTGGCCACCTGCCTGACGGCCGCCTCTTCAATGAGCATCTCTCCGCTGACCACCTCCTCAGTGACCACCTCTCCGATGACGAGGTACGCCATGCCGCATGAGGTGGGACACGAGGTGGGATACGCGGCGGCCAGCGGCGTGTTCTCGGCGACGTGGCTGCTGCTGGTGCTGCCGCTGGCGGGGGCGCTGATCCTGCTGCTCGGCGGGCGGAGGACCGACCGCTGGGGCCATCTGCTGGGCACCGCGGCCTCCGCGGCGAGCTTTGTCGTGGGGCTGGTGCTGTTCTTCGAGCTGCGCGGCCGTGGCGCCGAGGACCGGCAGGTCGCCCAGCACCTGTTCTCCTGGATTCCGGTCAACGGTTTCCAGGTGGACGCCGGTCTGCTCTTCGACCAGCTGTCCGCGGTCTTCGTGCTGCTGATCACCGGCGTGGGGACGCTGATCCACGTCTACTCGATCGGTTACATGGCGCATGACCCCGGGCGGCGCAGGTTCTTCGCCTACATGAACCTGTTCCTGGCGTCCATGCTGCTGCTCGTCCTCGGGGACAACTTCCTCGTCCTGTACGCGGGCTGGGAACTGGTCGGCCTGTCGTCCTTCCTTCTGATCAAGTTCTGGGAGTACAAGCCGGCCGCGGCGACCGCGGCCAACAAGGCCTTCTACATGAACCGGGTCGGTGACGTGGGGCTCGCCCTGGCCATCATGCTGATGTTCGCCACGGTCGGCAGCACGAACTACGACTCGGTGCTCGGCGCCGCCGCGGCCGACATCATCGGGTACGGCACACTGACCGCGATCGCCCTGCTGCTGCTGCTCGGCGCCTGCGGGAAGTCCGGCCAGTTCCCGTTGCAGGCATGGCTGCCGGACGCGATGGAGGGCCCGACCCCGATCTCCGCGCTCATCCACGCCGCCACCATGGTGACCGCCGGGGTCTACCTCATCGCCCGCGCCAGCCCGATCTTCACCGAGACCCAGGCCGCCCGGACGGTGGTCGTCATCATCGGCGCCGTGACGATCATTATCGGCTGCGTCATCGGCTGTGCCTACGACGACATCAAGAAGGTGCTTGCCTACTCGACGGTGAGCCAGATCGGGTACATGTTCCTCGCCGTGGGGCTGGGCCCGGCCGGTTACGCGCTCGGCATCGCGCACCTGCTGGCACACGGCTTCTTCAAGGCCGGCCTGTTCCTCGGATCCGGCTCGGTGATCCACGCGATGGACGACGAGCAGGACATGCGGAAATACGGTGGTCTGTGGCGGCTGATGCCGGTCACCTGGGTCACCTTCGGCCTCGGCTACCTGGCCATCATCGGTCTTCCCCCGCTGTCCGGGTTCTTCACCAAGGACAAGATCATCGAGACTGCCTTCGACAAGGGCGGCACCAGCGGGTACCTGCTCGGCCTGACCGCGCTGCTCGGCGCGGGCATCACCGCCTTCTACATGACCCGGCTGTTCCTGCTGACCTTCCACGGGGAGCGCCGCTGGTCGTCCTCGGGCGAGCGGGCCAAACACCCCCACGAGTCCCCGACGGTGATGACCGGGCCGATGGCACTGCTGGCCGTGGGCTCGGTGTTCGCCGGTGGGCTGTTCATCGTCGGCGGCACCCTGCAGGACTGGCTGGCACCGGTGCTCGGCGAGAGCCACGAGGAGGGCGCGCGCACGCTCTCCCCGGCGGTGGTCACGGCGCTGACCCTGCTGGTCGCCGCCGGCGGCTTCGCCGGGGCCTACCTGCGCTACCAGCTCCGCCCGGTGGAGGCCGTCGCCCGCCCCGACTCCGAGGTCGGGCTGGTCACCGTGGCCGCCCGACACGATCTTTACGCCAACACGTTCAACGAGGCCGTGTTCATGCGCCCGGGGCAGTACCTCACCCGTTTCCTGGTCTGGCTGGACACGGTCGGGGTGGACGGGCTGGTCCGGGGCGCCGCCGCCGGGATCGGCGGCCTGTCCGGGCGGCTGCGCCGCACCCAGACCGGGTTCGTCCGCTCCTACGCGCTGTCGATGTTGGGAGGTGCTGTCCTCGTGGTTGTGGCGGCGCTGCTGGTAAGGGCCGGATGACGTGAACAGTTTCCCGTGGTTGACCCTCCTGCTGATCATCCCGGCCGCCGCGGCGGCCGTCGTCGCGGTCGTCCCGCGGCGGCTGGGCACGCTGGCCAAGCAGATCACCCTGGCGGTCACGCTGGTGGAGTTCGTGCTGGCGCTGCTGGCGACCATCGCGTACGAGCCGGCGCGGACCGGCTTCCAGTTCGCCCAGAAGTACTCCTGGATCAAGCAGTTCGGCATCTCCTACTCGGTGGGTGCCGACGGGATCTCGCTGGTGCTGATCCTGCTCGCGACGCTGCTGGTGCCGATCGTCGTCCTCGCCTCCTGGGACGAGGTCGATGCCGCCTCCCCGGACGGCACTCCCGTGGTGGGCAGGCGCAGCGTCCCGGCGTTCTTCGCGCTGTTGCTCACGCTCGAGGCGGGGATGGTCGGGGTGTTCGCCGCCACCGACGTCTTCCTGTTCTACGTCTTCTTCGAGGCGATGCTGATCCCGATGTACTTCCTGATCGGGAGCTACGGGCCGGTCAAAGAGCAGGCGCAGCGGTCCTACGCGGCGGTGAAGTTCCTGCTGTACAGCCTGCTCGGCGGGCTGCTCATGCTCGCCGCGGTGATCGGTCTCTACGTCGTCTCGGCCGACCAGCTCGGCACCGGCACCTTCGACTTCGCCACCTTGCGTCAGCTGGATATCACCCCTGGTGTGCAGAAGCTGCTCTTCCTGGGCTTCTTCATCGCCTTCGCCATCAAGGCGCCGCTGTTCCCCTTCCACACCTGGCTGCCGGACGCGGGCGCGCAGTCGCCGACCGGCGGCGCGATCCTGCTGGTGGGCGTCCTGGACAAGGTCGGGACCTTCGGGCTGATCCGCTACTGCATCCCGCTGTTCCCGGACGCGTCGTCCTACTTCGCGCCCATGGTGCTCGCGCTGGCGGTGATCGGGATCTTCTACGGGGCGCTGCTCGCCATCGGCCAGCGGGACATGAAACGCCTGGTGGCGTACACCTCGCTGGCCCACTTCGGCTTTATCGCGATGGGTACCTTCGCGCTGACGTCGCAGGCGGGCACCGGCGCCGTCCTCTACATGGTCAACCACGGGCTGTCGACGGGCCTGCTCTTCCTCGTCGTCGGCTTCCTGGTGGCCCGGCGCGGCAGCCGGGACGTGAGCGCCTACGGCGGTATGGCACAGGTCACGCCGGTGCTGGCCGGTGTCTTCCTCATCGCGGGGCTGTCGTCGCTGGCGCTGCCCGGCCTGAACAGCTTCGTCAGCGAGTTCCTGGTGCTGGTCGGGACCTTCACCCGATACCGGGCACTGGCCATCGTGGCCACCTGCGGCATCGTGCTCGCCGCGATCTACATCCTCTATCTCTACCAACGGACGATGACAGGACCGTTGGTATCCGAGGATGCTCGTGGAGTGCTCGATCTCAGTGTCCGGGAGAAGATCGTGGTCGCGCCGGTGGTCGCCCTGATCATCGCCCTCGGCATCTACCCGAAGCCGCTCATCGACATCGTCCGGCCGACCGTCACGGCCACGTTCGAGGACGCCGGGCACACCGATCCCGCACCAACCGCCCCCGTGAACGCAAGCCAGACCGGAGGCCACTCGTGAGTGCCACAGCATCCGCCATCGCCGGCCCGCAGGTGCTGGCCCAGGGCGCGCAGGGGACGATCGACGTCCCGGCGATCCAGTACAGCGCGCTGAGCCCGATCCTCATCGTCTTCGGGGTGGCGCTGGCGGGTGTGCTCGTCGACGCGTTCGTGCCGGCGAAGGCCCGCCGGGTCATCCAGCCGTTGCTGGCCGCGGCCGGGTTCGTGGCCGCGTTCGTGGCGGTCGTCCTGCTGCATGCCCGGCGGCAGGTGCTCGCGGCCGGGGCGCTGGCCATCGACGGCCCGACCCTCTTCCTGGAAGGCGCCATCCTGCTCTTCGCTCTGCTGGCGGTGTTGCTGGTCGCCGAGCGGCGGCTGGACTCCTCCGGCGGGGCGATCGTGGCGTCGGCGGCGATCACACCGGGGTCACCGGGCGCGACCGCCCAGCGTTCCTCCGCGGAGGTGCAGACCGAGGCGTACCCGCTGATGGCGTTCTCGGCGGCCGGGATGCTGCTGTTCGTCTCCTCCAACACGCTTCTGATCATGTTTGTCGCGCTGGAGATCCTCTCCCTGCCGCTGTACCTGCTCACCGGCCTGGCCCGCCGCCGTCGTCTGCTCTCCCAGGAGGCGGCGATGAAGTACTTCCTGCTCGGCGCCTTCTCCTCGGCGTTCTTCATCTACGGCCTGGCCTTCGTCTACGGCTACGCCGGCAGTGTCAACCTCGGCCGGATCGCCGATGCCGCGGGCACGGTCGGCGCGAACGACACCTACCTCTACCTGGGGATGGCCCTGCTCGGCATCGGCCTGTTCTTCAAGATCGGCGCCGTGCCGTTCCACTCCTGGACACCGGACGTCTACCAGGGGGCCCCGACCCCGATCACGGCCTTCATGGCCGCGGGCACGAAAGTGGCGGCGTTCGGCGCGCTGCTGCGGCTGTTCTACGTGTCCTTCGGTGGGCTGCGCTGGGACTGGCGGCCGATAGTCTGGATCATCGCGATCCTGACCATGGTTGTCGGTGCGGTGTTGGCACTGACCCAGCGTGACATCAAGCGGATGCTTGCCTACTCGGCGATCGCCCACGCCGGCTTCCTGCTCACCGGGCTTGCCGCGGCCAACAGCGACGGGCTGAGCGGCTCCCTGTTCTACCTGGTCGCCTACGGCTTCACCACGATCGCCGCGTTCGGTCTGGTCACCCTGGTGCGGACGGGGGACGGTGAGGCGAGCGACCTGTCCCAGTGGCAGGGGCTCGGGCGGCGCTCCCCGGTGCTCGCGGGGATCTTCGCCTTCCTGCTCCTCGCCCTGGCCGGCATCCCGCTCACCAGCGGATTCACCGGGAAGTTCGCCGTCTTCGAGGCCGCGATCGCCGGTGACGCGACACCGTTGGTGGTCGTCGCCCTGGTCACCAGCGCGATCGCCGCGTTCTTCTACGTCCGAGTGATCGTTCTGATGTTCTTCCAGGAACCGGGTGCGGACGGCCCCATAATTGTCACTCGTCCGACACTCACCTACGCGGCCGTCGGCATCGGCGCGGTCGTGACGCTCCTACTGGGAGTCGCACCACAGCCCCTGCTCGATCTCGCCGGCACCGCGGCCACTTCCGGCTTCGTACGCTGAGGCCCCAGGGAACCTACATATGAGCGCAACGGGGTTGGATCTTGTGGGGATCAGGGCTGACCCTGATCTGGAGCAGGCTGTCCGTCGTGGCCTCTACGGGGTCGAACGGATGCTGCGCGACGCCGTTCGCAGCGACGTGCCGTTCGTCACCGAGACGTCCCGGCATCTGGTGGACGCCGGTGGCAAGCGTTTCCGGCCGATGGTCGTGCTGCTCGCGGCCCACTTCGGTGACCCGGAGGCCATCGGTGTGCTGCCGGCCGCGGTGGCCATCGAGCTCACCCACCTGTCGACGCTGTATCACGACGACGTCATGGACGAGGCGCCGCTGCGGCGGGGAGCGGCGTCGGCGAACGTCCGCTGGACCAACACGATCGCGATCCTCACCGGCGACTTCCTCTTCGCCCGGGCCTCGGACATCACCGCCGACCTGGGGCCGGAGGCGACCCGCATCCTGGCCCGTACGATCGCGACCCTGTGCGAGGGGCAGATCCGGGAAACCGTCGGGTCGCTACCGGGGCAGGATCCAGTCGAGCACTACCTGCGGGTGATCAGGGAGAAGACCGCGTCACTGATCGCCACCTCCGGCCGGCTCGGCGCGATGCTCGCCGGGGCCGATCTGATCACCGTGGATGCTCTGGCCGCTTTCGGTGACTACTTCGGGGTGGCCTTTCAGCTTTCCGACGATCTCATCGATGTCGCCTCCGACCAGGCCGCATCCGGCAAGACACCCGGGACGGATCTGCGGGAGGGGATTCCCACGCTGCCGGTGCTCTACGCGCTGGAGGATGACGACGCCGCCGCGGCCCGGCTGCGCAGCCTGATGAAGGACGGCTTCGCCGTGGAAGGCGCGCTCGCCGAGGCGCTGGACCTGCTGCGCGGCCATCCGGCCATGGGACGTGCCCGCCGTGAGGTGGCGCGCTGGGCAGGCCAGGCACGTGACTGCCTGGCCGTGTTGGAGAAGGGGCCGGCCAGAACCGCGTTGGAGGCGCTCGCCGACTACGTGATCGACCGCACTGGCTGACCCGTCCACAATCGCGCCTGAACCGCGCTCGAACCGCACCGGGCGGTCCGCACGCGTCGGATGTGAGCGGCGGGCGCGCCCGGATGGTCCTCGGGTGTGCCGGATGGTCGTTGTGGGAGCCGCGCGGGCGGTGCGGCCCCCACCCCGTGGAATCTGATCGTTTCCGATTTATCTGCTTTATCTGCTCAGTGGCAAGAATGGCGGAGGACCGTAGAACTCGATCAGTTTGGTGGCCTTGTCACGCAGTGACCCGTTCTCCCCGGCCGAGGACGGCTGCGGGGCCGCCTGGGCAGCCGGCGCCGCGGCGCCCGTTACCGCGGCGGAGGATGCCGGCGGCTGGCTGGCCGCGGCGCTGCTCCCGGTGGTTGCCGGCAGCGCTGTCGGGGACAGGGTCGCCGACGGGGCGGGTGTGGGGGAGACGCCCGCCGAGGTGGCTGTCGGGATGGGTGTCCCAGCCAGCGGCGTCTGACCTGTTTCGAAACCGCGCAGTGTGGTCGTGGTCGGCTGGCCAGTTGGTTCGCTGCTCCCGCCGACGTCGATCGGACCTGTTACCGCCCCGCTCGGGAAGGCCGGCTGCTCGGTGGCGGACTGTGTTGTTGGCGCGGGCGTCCCGGCCAGCAGGCCGGACCCGTCGGGGATGGCGCCGGAATAGTACGAATACGTGGGATACGGGGACTCGGGATAGGTGGCGACAGCCTGCGGGAGATCCGCACCAGCGGAGCTGGGAGCACCGGCTGCCAACAGCGAGTCGTTCCCGGTGGAGCCTGCGCCAGGTAGGCCAGAGCCAGGGGTGGTGACGATCCGTGGCGGCGGGGCGACCGGCCGTGCCACCGGCCTGTGCACACTGCGAGGAGTTCTGTCCGCCGTCCCCTGCAGGACCGACGGTGAGCTTCCCAGCCCGACCGATGGTGCTGTGGCGGCTGCCCCGAGATCGACGACCTGTTCGTCATGGGCGCCGGCCAGGGCTATACCGGTGAGCAGGGCGGAGATCCCGGCAAGGGAAGCGGTACCGGTGGCGACCAGCCGGTTGCGGCTCAGCCTGGGCTGCCCGGCTGCGGGCTGTCTGACGGCGGGCTGCCTGACGGGGACATCTCGGTGCGCGCCGCGACGTGTGCCGCGTGCCTGCCTGTCGGCCGGCCGTGCCCTGTCCGCGCCGAACGGGGACGGCCCGCTCAGCGTGTCCGGTTCGCCGGAGCCCGTCAGTTGCTGACGGGGGATGAACATCGCTCCCGGGCGTGCCGGCAGCACCGTGGGGAACACCGGTGCGCCCGGTTGCGGCCGAGCGCCCAGGCCGGTGTCGCGTTTCCGGAAGATCCGTGGTGATCTGACGGGTTCGGCTGCGCCAAGGCCGTCGGTGACGGTCGCGCTGACAGCGGTCTTCGTGTCGCTCGACGTGCCGCTGGCCGCGGGCGTACGGGTGGAACCGGTCCGGTGAGGGGCGCCCACTGCCTGCTTCCGTGAGTGCCGGGCAGCGGAGTGGTTACCCACGGCTCACCTGGCCCGCCACGGGAAGCGATACCCGGGGAGAACGAGGAGAGCGAGGAGAACGCTGTCGGGCCTGCCGGCAACGGGACGATCTGTCCTGCACTGTTCCTCCGGATCGGTAGCTTACTGTAGCCCCCCGAGCTGTAGCCCCCGAGCCCCACCACCCGCCAACTGTTATGAAGATCCAGAAAAGCGGATTCGGGATGCCGAACAGATCACAATGCTAGCCGACCGATCGCGGATATTTCGACGCCATATGAACAACGGTCCATCAAAGGTGTTATTCACTCCGTTGAGCGACCTGCCGGTGACCGGCAACCCGAAGCGGTCCGACATCCGAGGTGGCTCAGGGGAGCCGGCCCGGTTCGGCCGGGACCTCGGAGGCGAAAATCGTAGCCGCATTCTTCGGCGGCCCAGGTTTTTCAGGACTGGCTGGTACGCAAAAAATCGCATCACAAAAAAGCACACAAAAAGAAGATTTTACGTTCTGTCGGTCGGCCGGTACACGCCGGGCCCGGCGAGTGTGCGCAGAACCTGTGGCCGGGTGCCCTTCGACGCCTGTCGTCAGGAGCCGACCGGCCGGACCGCTCCCCGGTGGATCCCGGTCTGACGCGACCGCGGATCCACCGGAGACAATCCCAGGAACGATCGCTAGGAAACCGTCCAGGTGTCGCCACTGCCCAGCAGCTGTATCAGGTCGCCCTCGCCCTGGCGGGCCCGGGCATCGGAGATCTGGCCGTTGAGCTGCTCGTCGTAGGTAGGCAGGTCGATGTCCCGGAAGACCCCGATCGGCGTGACCCCGGCCGAATCGCCCGTCAGCCGGGACAGCTCGAACGCCAGGCCCGGCTCGGCCGCGTGGGCGTCGTGGACCAGCACGCCGTCGTCGGTCGCGGCGCACACCTCCAGCTCGCCGCCCGGAGCACGGCGGATGCCCTTGTCACGCTCCACGCCGAACACCAGCGGCTCGCCGTGGACCAGCCGCAGGGTCGCGTCGTCCTTGGACGAGCGGTCCTTCAGGGCGTCGAACGCCCCGTCGTTGAAGATGTTGCAGTTCTGGAAGATCTCCACGAAGGCCGAGCCGGGGTGGGTGGCGGCCGCGCGCAGCACCGAGGTCAGGTGCGCGCGTTCGGAGTCGATCGACCGGGCCACGAAGGACGCCTCGGCACCGAGCACCAGCGAGATCGGGTTGTAGGGCCGGTCCAGCGAGCCGTACGGAGTCGACTTCGTGATCTTCCCTACTTCTGACGTGGGGGAGTACTGGCCCTTGGTCAGTCCGTAGATCCGGTTGTTGAACATCAGGATCTTGATGTTGACGTTGCGGCGCAGCGCGTGGAGCAGGTGGTTGCCACCGATGGACAGCGCGTCGCCGTCACCGGTGACGACCCAGACCGACAGGTCCGGCCGCGAGACCGCGAGGCCGGTCGCGATGGCCGGCGCCCGGCCGTGGATGGAGTGCATCCCGTAGGTCTTCAGGTAGTACGGGAAGCGCGAGGAGCAACCGATGCCGGAGATGAACGCGATGTTCTCGCGGGCGATCCCGAGTTCCGGCAGGAAACCCTGGACGGTGGCCAGGATGGCGTAGTCACCGCAGCCGGGGCACCAGCGGACCTCCTGGTCGGAGGTGTAGTCCTTGCGGGTCTGCGGCCGGCTGGCGGCGGGTATGAGGTCGAGCAGCCGGTTGGTGATACCGGTCTGGTTCGTCGTGACGGTCACTACTTGATCACGTCCTCCAGGACACCCGCCAGTTCGGCGGCCTTGAACGGAAGCCCACGGACCTGGTTGTAGCCGATGGCGTCGACCAGGAACTCCGCTCGGATCATGGCCCTGAGCTGGCCGAGGTTCATCTCGGGGACGAGGATCCGGTCGTAGGCGCGCACCACGTCGCCGGTGTTCTCGGGGAACGGGAACAGGTGGCGCAGGTGGGCGTGGGCGACCTGGAGCCCCTTCGCGCGGACCCGCCGGCACGCGGCCGCGATCGGCCCGTAGGTCGAGCCCCAGCCGAGGACGAGTACCCGGGCCTGACCGGAGGGGTCGTCCACATCGAGGGCGGGGATGTCGCGCGCGATACCGTCGATCTTCGCCTGGCGCAGGCGCACCATGCGGTCGTGGTTCGCCGGGTCGTAGGAGATCCCACCGGAGCCGTCGGCCTTCTCCAGACCGCCGATGCGGTGCTCCAGCCCGGGGGTGCCGGGCACGGCCCACGGCCGGGCGAGCGTCTCGTTGTCGCGAAGGTACGGCCAGAACTCCGGGCCGTTGTCGCCGGTGTGGTTCGGCCCGGTCGTGAACGTCACCCGCAGGTCGGGCAGGTCGGCCCGGTCGGGCAGCAGCCACGGCTCCGAGCCGTTGGCGAGGTAGCCGTCCGAGAGCAGGATGACGGGTGTGCGGTACTTCGTCGCCAGCCGGGCGGCCTCGATGGCGGCGTCGAAGCAGTCCGCCGGGGAGCGCGGGGCGATCACCGGCAGCGGCGCCTCGCCGTTGCGGCCGTGCACGGCCATGCTGAGGTCGGCCTGCTCGGTCTTGGTGGGCAGCCCGGTGGACGGCCCGCCCCGCTGGATGTCGACGACGAGCAGCGGGAGCTCGAGGGTCACCGCGAGGCCGATGGTCTCGGTCTTCAGAGCCAGGCCGGGCCCGGACGTCGTGGTGACGCCGAGCGAACCGCCGAAGGACGCGCCGAGAGCGGCACCGACACCGGCGATCTCGTCCTCGGCCTGGAAGGTCCGTATCCCGAACCGCTTGTGCCTGCTCAGCTCGTGCAGGATGTCGGAGGCCGGGGTGATCGGGTAGGAGCCCAGGAACAGCGGCAGCCCGGTGAGCTCGGCGGCGGCGATCAGCCCGTAGGACAGCGCGAGGTTCCCGGAGACGCGGCGGTAGCGGCCGGGCTTCATCCGGGCCGGGGCGACCTCGTAGACGACGGCGAAGGTCTCGGTCGTCTCACCGTAGTTGTAGCCGGCACGCAGCGCCGCGATGTTCGCGGCGGCGATCTCGGGGCGTTTCGCGAATTTTTTCTCAAGAAACGCGACGACACCGTCGGTGGGCCGCTGGTAGAGCCAGCTCATCAGACCGAGCGCGAACATGTTCTTCGCCCGCTCGGCCTCTTTCTTGTTGACGGTGCCGGTGCTGCTTTCCAACGCGTTCACCGCGTCGATGGTCATCGACGACAGGGGTACCCGGTGCACCCGGTATCCATCGAGGGTGCCGTCGGTGAGCGGGTCGGAGGAATATCCGGCCTTCTTCAGGTTGGCGCTGGTGAAGGCGTCGGTGTTGACGACGAGGTCGGCGCCGGTCGGCAGGTCCTTCAGATTCGATTTCAACGCCGCGGGGTTCATCGCCACCAGCATGTTCGGGGCGTCCCCGGGCGTCAGAATGTCGTGATCGGAAAAATGAAGCTGAAATCCTGACACGCCGGCCGGGGTGCCGGCTGGGGCGCGAATTTCGGCCGGGAAGTCCGGTAGGGTGGACAAGTCGTTGCCGAACGCCGCCGTCTCACTGGTGAACTGTTCTCCGGTGAGCTGCATCCCGTCGCCCGAGTCGCCCGCGAAGCGGATGACGACCCGGTCGAGTCGATGAATTTGACGATCCCTGACCTGGCCTGACACGTTGTGTAACCTCCTCGGGTACCACTTGAGCGTACCGGTCGGACTATTGGCGTGGGGCGCAACGTCCCGACGGGGTCAGGTCCGTGTGATGAATATGACACATCCCGATGGGAGCGGCGCGTCGGCCAACTGGTGGGATGTCTGCGATGAAATAATCTGCGGCCTTCTGGCGCGAATGACAAAAAATTTGAATTTTGTCAGGATATCCGCAAATTTTGTGTAAAAATTGTGTGATTAGACGTGCCAGCTAGTCTTCTCCATGTTATCAGGCAACCGCCTCGTACCTGTGCCGCTACCTGTGCCGCACCTGTTGTGAGGAGACGCGGGGAACGCGTGGGTGGGCGAGCCCCGTGTCCGGTGGGACGGGCCCGACGGGGCTGGTGGAGCCGTGCCAGCCACGCCGCCCGCGGCATCACTCCCTATGACTCCCTACGGGGCCTACGGCCCCACACACTCCTTTTACGGGGCCTACGGCCCCACGCGCAGGACCCACGGCCAGCGGGGCGCGCGGCCGTGCCGCGGACGGGAATCCCCTGGCCCGGTGCGCCCGGGCGGGGTAGCCGGTGGGAGCATGGCCAGGTGAGCGGGCAGGCGGATGCCGCCAGCGGCGATGTTGTCAGCAGCGGTGCCGCCAGCAGCCATGCCGCCAGCGGCGTCGACACCGCCGCGCGGCCCGCGGGCCGGCCGGTGCCCACCGCGGCGGGGCCGCGGGTCGGGATCGTCGGCCTCGGCCGGGCGGGCAGCGCGCTCGGGACGGCGCTGTCGGGCGCCAACTGGCCGGTGGTCGCGGTGCACGCGCGTTCCGCGGCGGCCCTGGAACGGGCCCGGCTCCGCTTTCCGACGGCGTCGATCGGGACGCCGGCATCGGTGGTCGAAGCGTCAGATGTGGTTATTCTCACAGTTTCTGACGACGCCATCGAAGATGTCGCCAGAAGCGTCGCCGCCGCCGGTGTCCTGCGGGCCGGGCAGGTCGTCGCGCACGCCAGCGGACGGCACGGCACGGACATCCTGCACCCCGTGCTCGCCCACGGGGCGTTCCGCGCGGCGGTGCACCCGATCATGACTTTGAGTGGCACCGACGACGACGCGGGCCGGCTGGTGGGCGCCGGGTTCGGGGTGACCGCGGACCCGGGTGCCCAGTCGGTCGCGAACGCGCTGGTGACCGCTGTCGGCGGCCGGGTCGTCCCGGTGCCCGAGCGGGCCCGCACGGCCTACCACGCCGCCATCGTCCTGGGCGCCAACTACCTGGCGACGCTGGTCACGGCCATGCTGGAGCTACTGGCGGCCCTCGGCGTCGACCAACCGGCGGGCGCTGTCGCGCCGCTGCTGGAGCAGTCGCTGCGCGGCGCCGTCGAGCGTGGCCCGGCGGCGCTGACCGGCCCGGTCCGGCGTGGGGACGCCGGGACGGTGCGGGCGCACCTGGACGCCCTCGCGGCGCATGACCAGGCGGTGGCATCGGTGTACGCGGCCCTGGCCGCCCTCACCGTGGACCAGCTCGAGCGGGCGGGGCTGGCCGGTGGTGAACCGGCCAGCGGCATCCGCGACGTCCTCCGCGCGGCCGGCGGACAGGGCCTCGCCGCACCGGGCCCAGGCACACCGGGCCCGGTCACACAGGATATGGATTCGGGTCGCCAGTTGGGCAACCAGTGAATCGTTGGTGCTTGATTGTTCTCCCAGTGAGAGCGATGTTGCGATTGGTGACCACGTGTGGTGGGAACGCTCCTGGTCGATCCGGGCGTTGCTATGGACGCAACCCTCGAGACGACAGGACACCGACGCCATGTCCCACCGCCACTTCAACGGGCTGAAGACCGCCGTCCTGCTGGGCGTACTGTCCGCGGTGATTCTGCTTGTCGGTTCCCTGTTCGGGAACCGTGGCCTGCTGATCGCTCTCATTTTCGCCCTCGGCGTCAACGGCGTCTCGTACTTCTTTTCGGACAAGCTGGCCCTGCGCGCGATGCGGGCCCATCCCGTCAGCCAGATCCAGCAGCCACGCCTGTACGCGATCGTCCACGAGCTCGCGACCAGGGCGCGGATGCCCATGCCGCGGCTCTACATCAGCCCGACCGCGGCGCCCAACGCATTCGCGACCGGCCGTAACCCGCGCAACGCAGCGGTCTGCTGCACCACGGGAATCCTGGAAATCATGGACGACCGCGAGCTGCGCGGGGTCCTGGGCCACGAGCTCAGCCACGTCCACAACCGGGACATCCTCATCGCCTCCGTCGCCGGGGCGCTCGCGAGCGTCATCGTCTACCTGGCGCATTTCGCGCAGTTCGCGGCCCTCTTCGGGCTGGGTCGTGGGGACGACGAGGACGGTCCGGGCATCCTGGAGATCATGCTGTTCATCGTGCTGGGGCCGATCGCGGCGGCGGTCATCCAGCTCGCGATCGGCCGGGCTCGGGAATATCAGGCCGATGCCTCCGGCGCAACGTTGACCGGTGATCCGCTGGGCCTCGCGCTCGCGCTGCGCAAACTGCAGGTCGCAGCGGCCGCCCGGCCGCTGCCGCAGAGCTCGGAGCTGGCGCCGGTGTCCTCGCTCATGATTGCCAACCCGTTCCGGGGTGGTGGCCTCGGCCAGATGTTCAGCACGCACCCGCCGATGGAGCGCCGGATCGAGCGGCTTGAGGAGATGGCCCGGATCGACCCTTACCGTTGAATCCGCGCGAGGAGAGGTCGTATTCTGAAAAGGCCTGAGCCACGGGTCCGGAACCTCTCTGGGCTACCGGTCAGGAACCTCAGGGTCCAGACCCTGTAGGCGCGCAACCGCGGACTCGCGGCGAGGCAAACCCCCAGGCCTCGCCGTGCGGCACCCCGCCCGAAACCCCCCATCGGGCGGGGTGCATCCTTATTTGCGAAATATGCTCAGCTATCGATCATCCGGCCGGTGTTTCAGCAGGCTAGCGGTAGTTGACGAACTGGAGCGGCACCTCGAAGTCGGTCTCCTTGAGCAACTGGATAACCCGCTGAAGGTCATCCCGCTTCTTGCCGGTGACGCGGAGCTGGTCACCCTGGATCTGGGCCTGTACCCCCTTCGGGCCGTCGGTCCGGATCTTCTTGGAGATCGCCTTGGCCTTGTCGTCGGCGATGCCCTGCTGGACGGTCACGACCAGCCTGTGCTCCTTGCCGGACTGCGTGGGCTCGCCGTGCTCCAGGGCCTTGAGCGAGATGCCGCGCTTCACCCACTTCTCCTGCAGGACGTCCAGCACCGCCTTGACCCGTTCCTCGGTGGTCGCGGTGAGCAGGATGGACTCCCCCGACCATGCCGCCGACGCGGCCGTGTCGCGGAAGTCGAAACGGGTCCGCACCTCCTTGGCGGTCTGGTTGATCGCGTTGTCGATCTCCTGACGGTCGACCTTGCTCACGATGTCGAACGACGGGTCCGCCACGACGAAGCGCCTCCTCGGTGTCTGCGGTTGTCTGCCACTGTCTGGCACTGTCTGCCGTTGCCTGCTCTGCCAGATTGCCTGCTCTGCCAGATTGCCTGCTCTGCCAGGCCGCCTGCTTGCCCGGCCGTGTCGGTTGCCGGCACGGATCCTCGTGCCCGGGTGCCGCGCGGGCACGAGGCACGGGCACGAGGCACGGGCACGAGGCATCCGACACGAGTCTGCCCAGACTCCAGCATGGCGGGACGGCCGCGGTCGGCGGGAGTCAGAGCCGGCCTGCTCATGCTTTGTCGCGGCTTCGTCGCGCAGGCCCGGCGCTGGCCTCGTGACGGGCTCGGCGCGTCCGGGGCGTCGGACGACCGGGGGCGGCGTCCGCGGCCGGAGGGGGGCGTCGAACCGCCTGCCGCATCCCGTATGCTGTCCACCAACGGCAGGTTGCCCGAGTGGCCAAAGGGAGCGGTCTGTAAAACCGCCGGCTCAGCCTACGTTGGTTCGAACCCAACACCTGCCACCAACATCCCCAGCGGTACCCAGAACGTGCTGTACTCCAGGCCCTGGAGAGGTCTCCGGGGCCTTTCCCGTGTCCGCGGCCGATTGTCCGCGGCCGATCCCGACTGATCATGGCTGTTGCCGGTAGCTCGGGCATGGGCCGGTAGCTCGGGCATGGTACGTGTACACGATCAACATTCCTCTTCCAGGCGGCGCGCCGCTTCGATCCGCTCGCGGGCCGCGATGCCGTCGGCGTCGGCGTGCGGCGTCGCTCGGGCCGAAAATGCGGCGATGGCGACGTTTGCGATCAGCCTTCTGGTGATCTATACCGCTGACCTGGCTGCCTGCGAGGAGTTCTACCGTGGGCTTGGGCTGTGTCTGGTCCGGGAACGCCACGGCTCGGGGCCCGAGCATCTGGCCGCGACCCTCGCGGACGGCACCGTGCTGGAGCTGTACCCCGCTCGGTCGGGGCTGCCGACCGGCCGGCTGCGGCTGGGCCTCACGGTGGATGCGGATACGGTCGATCTCCCGCTGCCGGCCGGCCGCCATCTTCTACGGGACCCTGACGGGCGCACGGTTGACCTCCAGGTGGGCGTTCGGTAGTCGATTCAATCCGTATTGCGATATTTTTGCGCTGTCCCGGCATGGTCGCTGTCCCGGCGTGGCCGTCGTCCCGGGGCAGGCGTTCTTCCGGCGCGGAGCGCCGAGTTTCCGTCCCTGCTACCGGCGCCGGGATGGATAGAGTCCGCAGGCATGGGTGATACCGGCACGCTTGCCGCCCGTGTCCGGGCCGCGTCCCATCTGACCGGGCAGTTCCGGCTGCGCTCCGGCCGGACCAGCGGGGAGTACTTCGACAAGTACCTGTTCGAGGCCGACCCGGTGCTGCTCGCCGACGTCGTCGACGCGATGCGTCCGCTGCTGCCCGCGGCCACCGACGTGCTGGCCGGCCTCGAGCTCGGTGGGATTCCGCTGGTCACGTTGCTGTCCCAGCGCACAGGGCTGCCGGCCCGGTTCGTCCGCAAGAAGGCCAAGGAGTACGGCACCTGCCGCACTGCCGAGGGCGGTGACGTCGCGGGCCTGCGGGTCGTCCTGGTGGAGGACGTGGTGACCAGCGGTGGCGCCGTCGTGGAGGCCGCCCGGGTGCTGCGGGAGCAGGGCGCTCTCGTCGAGGACGTCCTGTGCGTGATCGACCGTCAGGAGGGTGGCCGGGACGGTCTCGCCGCGCTCGGCCTCACCCTGCGCCCGGTCCTCACCCGCGCCGAACTGGACGCGGTCGCCTGAGTTGGGCGCGGGGCCGCCCGAGCCCGTCCTCGCGGTCGTCCTCAGGTCCTGCGTCTCGCGGCTGCCCGCTCTCCGGCAGGGCTCTGGGAAAGCCTGGGCCCCTGGCGGTCTGCCGTGGGATCCTGAGTCGTCATGTCGTTGCTGTTCGTCTACGGCACCCTGTGCTTTCCGGAGGTTGCCCGGGCCCTGCTCGGCCGGCTGCCGCGCTCGCGGCCGGCAGCGGTCACCGGGTGGCGGGCGGCGGCGCTGCCCGGTCGGGCTTACCCGGGTCTGGTGCCGGCCGCCGTGCCGACGGCGTTGGTGGCCGGCCGCGTACTGTCCGGCCTCAGCCCGCGGGAGCGGGCCGTCCTCGACGCGTTCGAGGGCGACGAGTACGAGGCGCGGCGTGTCGTACTCGTCGACGGTCGGTCGGTATCGGTCTATGTCTGGCGTGACGTCACGGCCGCCCTGGACCAGACGTGGGACGCCGACGCGTTCGCAGCCGCCCATCTGCCGGCGTTCGTGTCGCGTATATCGCGCCGCCACCGTTCCTGACCCCCGCTGCTGGTTGCCGCGGTCGCGGGCGGCCGCCGTTCCTGACCGCTGTCGGCCGCGGGCTGCCGTCGCCGCGAGCCGGACATGAGGGCCCGGCCCACGCGGCGTGCCTCCTGCCGGCTCGTCCTTCTGGCGTCATCCCATTCGGGCTCGTTTCTTTCTGAATCTCTTTATTTTTTTGTTTCTTTTTCCGGAAATTTTCGGACGGTACGCGTTCCCGGCCGACGTGGATTCCGGGTTCAGCGGCGGCCGGTGGGACACACGGCCGCGGAGCGAACGGCTTTTCCGGGCCTGGGCGCACACGCTCGACGCCGACGTTCCACGGCCCGCGGGAGGGCTGGAACGCCGGCGTCGAGCGGGTTCCCGCTGTTCGCTGCCGGGTGTTCAGTGGGTGGGTGTATCAGGACCGGACCGGCTGCCTCGCGTGGTGGAGCGGGACGGTTCGGTGTACTCCCGGCGGCCTGCGCCGTATTCCCCGCGGCCTGTGCGGGCCTCCACTCGGTCGGCTTCGGGGTAGGGCTCGTAGGACCCGCGCGGCTGTGTGTCAGGCCTGGTCACCGCATAGATCACGAGTACGTCGAGCGCGATGAGGACGACTGCCCACACCGGGAAGACCGCGAGGAAGGCAAGGTGCGCGATCACGTTGACCGTGCAGATCGCGATTGCCGCCCAGCGGGCCCACCGCTGACCCGTCAGCAGGCCCACCGCGACGACGACCTCGACGATGCCCATGGCTATCAGCAGCCAGCCCCAGAAGTTCAGATCCTGGTAGATGATCATACCGCTGCCACTGACGAGATAGGTATATCTGTCGAGAGCGGCAACTCCATAGATGATGTTGTGGAATCCTGCGATGAAGATGATGACCGCGGCAAATGCCAGCCATCCGGTGGTGCGTACCGCTGACCGTGCCGGTTGCATGGAATCCTCCCTGGAGCGTGGCGGGACGCCTGGCGACCCGGGGCCCGTTTGCCGCTGGCGGCGCGGAAGGGCCATGGCCGCGTCACCTTCGGTGTCACTTTCGGGTCGGTTTGACGGCCCCGGGGACGCGAGGTCTCCGGCGGCGCGGAAAGAGCATGACAGCGTCACCGGCGGCCGGCTGGCCCACATGGCCATGCCCTCCGTGTGCCCTCCGGGCGCCCTGCGCATGCCTGCGCATGCCCCGGACATGCCTGGTTGCCCGACATTCCGGTCTGGAGACCCGTCGCGCGCAGTCATGTCCGGGTGATCGAAAATCCGTGTGGCGTGGTCTGGCCAGGCACGGCCTACGGGCGGGTGACGGCGACCGTGCCAGAGTCCGCGTCCCAACGCAGCCAGCCGTACTGGAAGGCGCTCTGGCGTCCTCCTTCGACCGGGTACTCGTCGCTGATCGGCAGCCCGAGGTCCGAACCGGCGCCACCGAGTGACAGGTAGTGGTTGAGGATCGCTCCGTGGACCTCGTGGGCGTCCGTGGCGGCGCTCCAGTAGATCCGGCCGCCCTGGAACACCGACTGCCTGCTGCCTGTCGTCTCCGCGTCCACCTCGTCGCTGGTCGGCCGTCCCAGGAAGCTGTTGCTGCTGCCCAGGTTCAGATATTTCGCGCCGATCCCACCGTGCGCCTCGTGGACGCCGGTCGCCACCGACCAGAAGAGCAGCCCCTGCTCGAACTGCCGCCACCGTCCGCCGCCACCGGCGGGTTCCTCGTCGCGGATGGCGGTCCCCAGCGCCGAGCGCACGCGGGGGTCGGAGCCGTACCGCCGGTCGATCTCGCTGACCCGTCCGTCGGCACTGGCGGCCAGCGCGTCGACGCCACAGCAAACGGCGTTCATGTCGACGTTCCCGGCGATGCCGGGAACGCTCCCGGAGGAGGTGAACTGCCACATCGTCCACTTCTGCCAGCCGCCGGGCAGGGAACCCGGTGACGAGCTCCCGTTGTAAATGGCGAACCACAGTGGGTAGCGGGAGAATGACGTGGTGTTCTTCATCGTGTCGGTCCAGAACGACCGGTAGGTGTACAGGATGGGAGTGCGTCCGGTTCTCGTCTCGATCTCCTCCAGGAAGGCGCGGGTCCAGGCGGTGAGCTGGTCGGCCGACAGGCTTCCGTCGGCCTCGAGATCGAGGATGGGGGCCAGATGACCGTTGGACCGGGTGAGGCCGGTGGTGGCGAGGAAGCGGTCGGCCTGTTCGACCGCGGTCGTGATCGGCAGGACGGGCCGGGCGTAGTGGTACGCGCCGACGACCAGGCCCGTCTGGAGGGCACGCAGGCGGTCGAGGGCGAAATACGGATTGGTGTAGGTCATGCCCTCGGTCGCCTTGACGATGGCGAAGGTGACGCCGGCCGAGCGGACCGCGTTCCAGTCGATCTGTGCGCCAGCGGGATGTTGCCATGACGAGATGTCGATACCTCGCGGCCACTCAGCCGGGATTGTCTGCGCGGACTGGTCCGCGATGGGTACGGCCGCACCGGATACGGCCACGGCTGTGTCCGCCGTCCTGGGGGCGGCGGCCGTGGTCCCCGCCGCCAGGACAGGCACGTCGAATGTGGCGGCCACGTTACGAATAGCCTGTACGTCACGAACAGTCTGATCATGAATGCTGGACGCCGCTGCAGGCTGGCTCGCCCGAAGGCTGCCCGCGGTCGTGGCTGTGATGGTGGTGGCGGTGATGAACGCCACTGCCGCTACGACGACGGCCCCGCGTGTGCCGCCCCATCGGTGGCAGGCTGTCCGGCGCAGGTGGGGCCGGACAGTCCGGCCTGGCCCGGCGCCGGTCTGGCAGGCGGGCGTGAGTGCGATGCGCATGGGAGCTCCCTGGCGTGTTCGGGGGGACTGGCCGACGGGTGATCCCAGAGGCAGGCTTGCTCGACCAACTACTACGCTAAGCAAAGTAACGACTACTTACAGCTACGTAAGCGGTGCGTGAGTCGACTTTGTCGTTACTCACAGTCGCGATCTTTGTGATCGGGCCCATTTTCGTGACATGGAGTGGTGTCTGTGTCAGAGCAGATCGCGCCGGGCGACGAAGATCCGCTCGCTCCGGGTTGCGGGCTTCCGAGCGCCGTCGCGCACGCGCCCCGGGACGTCAGGTGACCGGGTGGCCGTGGTCGTCGCGGTGGCCGCGGTGGCTGCGGTGGTCACGGATGTCACGGATGTCACGGATGCCACGCGGGTCATGGGGGCGGCAGCCGCGGACGGGCGCGGCTGGGATCGTGCGCCTGGGCCAGGCGGGCCGTGGGAGATCCGGGCGGAGCCGCCGGGTGGGT
>NZ_CAAAFS010000318.1:0-1852 GCF_900634755.1 Protofrankia symbiont of Coriaria myrtifolia | reverse complement strand
GGGAGATCCGGGCGGAGCCGCCGGGTGGGTGGGGCACCCGCGGGCGCCGAGCGTCGGCGGCGGCCGCGGACGGCGTCACTGCGATCGGGCCCGCGACACGCACTGCCCCGTCGTCGTGTAACCTAAGGCCGCGTACTCGCCCCTTTAGCTCAGTCGGCAGAGCGTCTCCATGGTAAGGAGAAGGTCTACGGTTCGATTCCGTAAAGGGGCTCTGCGGCACCGGTCGGTAGCCAGGTGAGCGGTTGCCGGCCATCACCCCGTCGGTTGGGCCAGTTGACGGGGTGGGTCCACCCAGGCGGTGTAGCTCAGCCAGGCAGAGCAAGCGGCTCATAATCGCTGTGTCGCCGGTTCAAATCCGGCCACCGCTACCGGTCGGGTCGCGTCCCGCCATGGACGGCGCCGTAGTCGTCCGGCACGTCCAAGCTCTGGTTCGTTCTTGTCCCACCTGCAGGAAGAGGCACAGCACCGTGGCCGCCACCGACGTCCGTCCGAAGATCACCCTGGCGTGTCAGGTGTGCAAACACCGCAACTACATCACGCGCAAGAACCGCCGCAACGATCCGGACCGTCTGGAGCTGCGCAAGTTCTGCCCGAACTGCCGGCATCACACCGAGCACCGAGAGACCCGCTGACCCGGTCGCGGACATCCTCCGGATGCTCGCCGGCCTCCGGGTGACGTCGTCTTCCAGGTTGCCTTCCGAGGGTTCTTCCAGGGGTCCGCGGGTTCCCCCACGATGATGTCGGGCCGCCACGGCCTGTCGGTACGGTGGTCGGGGGGCGTGGGACTAGTGTTCAGTCCGTTGGATTGATCTCTTCACTGTTGGTGATCGCCGCGTCGTGCCCTGGAACCGTCTGTCCTCGCTGGCTGTCGCGTGGGAGTGTTGTAGTTCCCCGGTGCTGCGGGGTGGTTCCAACCGCGGGGACGGCGAGATCGGAGCATGCGGTGCCGCTCAATCGGGACTTTGTCGGACGCAGGTTTGTCGCGGACACTCCCTTTCTGGTCGGTCGCGAACACATCCGGCAGTTCGCGACTGCGATCCAGGATGACAGTCCGCTCTCGCACGATCTTGAGGCCGCCAAGGCGGCCGGCTATATCGATCTTGTAGCGCCGCCCACCTTCCTGACGGCGGTGGCCCTCTGGCGGCCCGTGGTGCCGGTGCATGACCCGCAGCTCGGTCTCGACTACTCGCTGGTGGTGCACGTCGAGCAGCGCTACTCGCTGCGCCGGCCGGTCGTCGCCGGTGACGAGCTCGTCGTCTCCGCCACCATCGCCGACATCCGCAAGGCCGGACGCAACGAGCTGTTGATCAGCGAGTACGAGTTCGTCACGACCGGTGGCGAGCCGGTCGCGACCGCCCGGACGGCGCTGGCCTCGCGCGGCACCGCGGCCTGACGCCCCCAAGGATCAGGAAGGGTGCTGAGCGCTCACATGCCTGCCATCATCGACTACGACGACGTCGAGGTCGGTACCCGGATTCCCGAGCGGGAGTTCCGGATCCGCCGGGAGGACCTTGTCCGCTACTGCGGGGCCTCCGGCGACTTCAACGTGATCCACTGGAACGAGCGGGCGGCGCAGGGCGTCGGCCTGCCCGGTGTGATCGCGCATGGGATGTACACCATGGCCACGGCCGCCCGGCTCGTCACCGACTGGGCGGGGGACCCCGGCAGCGTGGTCGACTACGGCGTCCGGTTCTCCTCCCCGGTGCCGGTGCCGGACGACGACGCCGGTGCCACGCTCGTGGTCAGCGGCGTCGTCGAGAAGAAGCTCGAGGACAACCGGGTGGTCGTCAACCTGACCGTGCGGTTCGACGGCAGCAAGGTGCTGCTGGCCTCCCGGGCCACCGTCCAACTC
>NZ_CAAAFS010000317.1:0-44402 GCF_900634755.1 Protofrankia symbiont of Coriaria myrtifolia | reverse complement strand
GCACGGGGGCGGACAGGCGGTGGTGACGGTGTGTCCGCCGGCCGGAGCCCGCGGATGCCCGGCCGTGCCTGCCGGACACACCGTCGGGTGGGTGCCGGCCGAACGCTGTGCCGGCCGGGTTCGGGCGGGCGGCGCGGCCCGCCCGTCGGTCAGCGTGCCTCGGCCAGCAGGTCGGACAGCCGCTGGACGCCCGTGACCAGGTCCTCGTCGCCGAGCGCGTAGGACAGCCGGGTGTAGCCCGGGGTCCCGAACGCCTCACCCGGCACGATCGCCACCCCCGCTTCCTCGAGGATGAGTGAGGCCAGTTCCGCCGAGGTGGCCGGGGTCTTCCCCCGCAGCGTGCGGTCGAGGACGCCGGCCACCGACGCGTAGCAGTAGAACGCCCCGTCGGGCAGCGGGCAGACCACCCCGGGCGTGCTGGAGAGCATCCGGTGCATGGTCAGCCGTCGCCGGTCGAAGGCCTTGCGCATCTCCACGACAGCGTCCAGCGGCCCGGTCACCGCTGCCAGCGCCGCGGCCTGCGCGACATTGGAGACATTGGACGTGGCGTGGGACTGCAGGTTGGTGGCGGCCTGCACCACGTCCGGCGGGCCGATCAGCCAGCCGACCCGCCAGCCGGTCATGGCGTAGGTCTTGGCCACCCCGTTGACCACGATGGTGCGGTCGGCGATCTCCGGCACCTCGACCGGCAGGGAGGCGAACCGGGCGTCGCCGTACACCAGATGCTCGTAGATCTCGTCGGCGATCACCCACAGGCCGGCGTCGGCCGCCCAGCGCCCGATCGCCCGGACCTCTTCGGGGGTGTGTACCGCCCCGGTGGGGTTGGACGGCGAACAGAACAGCAGCACCTTGGTGCGGGGGGTGCGGGCCGCCTCCAGCTGCTCGACCGTCACCCGGTAGCCCTGTTCCGGGGTGGTGACGACGTCCACCGGGACGCCGCCGGCGAGCCGGATCGACTCCGGATAGGTCGTCCAGTAGGGAGCGGGCAGCAGGACCTCGTCACCGGGGTCGAGCAGGGCGGCGAACGCCTGGTAGACCGCCTGCTTGCCGCCGTTGGTGATGATCACAGAGCTGGCGGGGACGTCGAAACCGGAGTCGCGGCGGGTCTTGTCCGCCACCGCCTCCCGGAGCTCGGGCAGGCCGGCGGCGGGTGTGTACCGGTGCATCTTCGGGTCGCTACAGGCCTTCTCGGCGGCTGCGACGACGTGGTCGGGGGTGGGGAAGTCCGGTTCGCCGGCACCAAAGCCGATCACGTCCCGGCCGGCTGCACGCAGCGCCTTCGCGGTCGCGTCCACGGCGAGCGTCGCGGAGGGGGCGATGCTGCCGATGCGGTGAGAGATCCGGGTCATGACCGTCATGCTGCCACGTATCAGGGGTTGGCCGCCCGATCATTGCCGGAGCCGTTCGGATTCCACGGGACGCCACAAGGGTCGGTGTGCGGGCGGTCCGGCAGCGGTTTCGGTCGGTATCCGCCTCGTCTGGAGGAAGACCTTCGGCACCCATCCTCCGTCTGGCCCCCGGTTCCGCACCCGGCTCGGTGCCGGCTTCGTGCCGGTTCTGCACCGGTTCCGCAGGGATGCGGGACGTCGAATCCGCGTCACAGGATCGCTCCCCGGCGGGCATCCGCGGATCCCCGCCGGGGCCGGGGCCGGGCGGCCAGGTAAGCGGGCCTGCGTAGGAGTATGGTGGACGCGCTTGGGCTGTCGTCCCGGTATGTAGTGCTGCTGATGGTCATCAGGGATGGTCATCAAGATTGATCTCTTGATGGATTCGATCTTGTTCGGCGGCTGCTGCTCCGAGGACGACCGCAGTGCAAAGGGGCGTGGCTCAATTGGTAGAGCACCGGTCTCCAAAACCGGCGGTTGCAGGTTCGAGTCCTGTCGCCCCTGCGGTATCCGACGACCAGGTAGGTGGAGTGAGTGGCGACCGACACACGTGACGCGGCACCGCGGGCCGGCCGGCCGAGCAGGCCCGCGGGCCGGCGTCGCACGACGCCACTGCGGTTCTACCGCGAGGTTGTCGCCGAGCTTCGGAAGGTCGTCTATCCGGGCCGGAGCGAGCTGGTCACTTATGTGATCGTCGTGCTCGTGTTCTGCTCGATCACGGTGGCCTTCGTCGCGTCGTTGGACTTCGGTCTCACCAAGGCGGTGTTGGCCATCTTCGGTTGATGTGACCGGATTCCGCGGATTCATGTCGCCCCGAGGCCCACACAGCTCACAGAGCACGGTCATAGAGAGAAGGAACGTCCGCGTGTCCCAGTTTCCCGAGCACGTCTCCTCCGAACAGGGGGAGGCCCTCGACGGTCTCGATCCGCTGGCGGCACTGGCGCGCGACGAGGTGGCGAGTACGGAGGCCGGCGCTCTGCCGCAGGCTGGCGAGAGCGGCGACGGCACCACGGGCACCGACACGTCTCCCGGCTACCTCGCGACGGACCAGGCGGACGTGACCGGCCCGGCAGGCGCGGACCAGCCCGCTGCCGACGACGAGGACGACGCCGAGGACATCCGGCAGGCCTTGGAGGACGCTCCGGGCGAGTGGTACGTCATACATTCGTATGCCGGATACGAGAACAAGGTCAAGACGAACCTTGAGACCCGGATCTCCAGCCTCAACATGGAGGACTACATCTTCCAGATCGAGGTGCCGACCGAGGAGGTCCCGGTCATCAAGAACGGCAAGCGGCAACTGGTGCAGCAGAAGAAGTACCCCGGCTACATCTACGTGCGGATGGACCTCACCGACCAGTCGTGGTCGGCGGTCCGCAACACCCCGGGCGTGACCGGCTTCGTGGGGCTGACCAACAAGCCGTCGCCGTTGCGCACGGAGGAGGTCCTCTCGATCCTCGCGCCGCCGGCGCCACGCGAGAAGAAGGTCGAGACGGTCCGGGTACAGGAGTTCGAGGTCGGGGAGTCGGTGACCGTCATGGACGGCCCGTTCGCGACCCTGCCGGCCACCATCAGCGAGATCAACCTCGACGCACAGCGGCTCAAGGTGCTGGTGTCCATCTTCGGCCGCGAGACGCCGGTCGAACTTCAGTTCAACCAGGTCGCGAAGATCTGAACCCGCCCCACCAGCAGCAACTCGCAGCAGCAACTCGGAGAGAAACGACACCATGCCTCCCAAGAAGAAGATCGCCGCCATCATCAAGCTCCAGATCAATGCCGGTGTGGCGACGCCGGCGCCTCCGGTGGGGCCGGCACTCGGCCAGCACGGCGTGAACATCATGGAGTTCTGCAAGCAGTACAACGCCGCCACCGAGTCCCAGCGGGGGAACGTGGTGCCGGTCGAGATCACCGTGTACGACGACCGCTCGTTCACCTTCGTCACCAAGACACCGCCGGCGGCGCGGCTGATCCTCAAGGCCGCCGGGGTGGAGAAGGGCAGCGGCGTTCCGCACCGGACGAAGGTCGCCAACCTGACCGCCGAGCAGGTCCGTCAGATCGCCCAGACCAAACTGCCGGACCTCAACGCCACCACCCTGGAAGCCGCCGAGAAGATCATCGCTGGGACCGCCCGGTCGATGGGCATCACCGTCAGCGGGTGACGACCAGTCCGGCCGCGAGGTTGCGACGGCCGTGACCGCGACAACTGTGGGAGGGCGCCCGATCACGCCCGACCCGTCCTGGAAGGTGCCTGCAACCAGGATGGGCGGGTGGTGCAGCGGCTCCGGCCCGTCATCACCACGAGGAGACACACATGACGAAGCGCAGCAAGGCGTACCGGGCCGCGATCGAGAAGATCGAGCCGGACCGCCTGTACACCCCGCTGGAAGCCGTCCAGTTGGCCCGTGAGACCTCCACGACCAAGTACGCCGCCACCGTCGAGGTCGCGCTGCGTCTCGGGGTGGATCCGCGCAAGGCCGACCAGATGGTCCGGGGAACCGTGAACCTGCCGCACGGCACTGGGAAGTCCCCGCGGGTGGCGGTCTTCGCCGCCGGGGAGAAGGCAGCCGAGGCCACCGCCGCCGGTGCCGACATCGTCGGCAGCGACGATCTCGTGCAGCGGATCCAGGAGGGCTTCCTCGACTTCGACGCGACCGTCGCGACCCCCGACCAGATGGCCAAGGTCGGCCGCATCGCCCGCATCCTGGGGCCGCGCGGGCTCATGCCCAACCCCAAGACCGGCACGGTCACCCTCGACATCGCCAAGGCCGTCCGCGACATCAAGGGCGGAAAGATTAATTTTCGGGTCGACAAGCAGGGCAACCTGCACATCGTCATCGGGAAGACGGCCTTCACCGACGAGCAGCTGATCGAGAACTACAGCGTCGCACTGGACGAGATCGTCCGGGTCAAGCCGGCCGCGGCCAAGGGCCGCTACCTGAAGAAGATCACTTTCACGACCACGATGGGCCCCGGAATTCTGGTCGACCCGGGTCGTACCCGCAACCTCCTCGAGGACGTCGTCGCCTGATCCAGGCGGTACCGGCTTCGGTCGGTACCGGCCCTCGCGGGCCGCGGTCGGACGGGGTGCGCAGGGCGCTCCCTGGCCGGCCGCGGTTTCCAGGCCGTGTACCATTTTGATGCGAAGGCCGAAAGCGGAACGATCATATTTTTCGTATCGCGGTAGGCCCGAGTATCCTGCCCACTGAGAACCAACTGTTCACTGAGAACCAAACCGAAGACCGCTGGTCGTCGTCCCCTCGTGGGGCGGCCGAAGGTTCCGGAGCCACCGGACGGCCCGCGCAGGTGAGGGAGCATTGTCCGGGGTCGGCATCGTTGTGCTCCGGTCGGTACGCCCCGCGCGCCTGCGCCGGGGCGTTCGTCGTCTGCGGCACCTTTCGGACGACTGGCCAGACCCCATGAAGGAGCCCGATGGCGAAGCCGGAAAAGGTCGCCGCGGTAACGGAGATCGCAGACTCGTTCCGGGGCGCGTCCGCGGCGGTGCTGACCGAGTATCGCGGGCTGACGGTGAGCCAGCTCACCGAACTGCGCCGTTCGCTCGGCGAGGGCACACAGTACGCGGTGGTCAAGAACACCCTCACCAAGATTGCCGCTGGGCAGGCCGGCGTCAACGGCCTGGACGATCTGCTGGTCGGCCCCACCGCGGTCGCGTTCGTCACTGGCGACCCGGTCGAGGCGGCCAAGGGCCTGCGTGACTTCGCCCGAGCCAACCCGGCTCTGGTGGTCAAGGGCGGCGTCGTCGAGGGCAGGCCGGTGTCGGCGGACGACATCCGCAAGCTGGCCGATCTCGAGTCGCGCGAGGTGTTGCTCGCCAAGCTCGCAGGTGCGCTCAACGGTTCGCTGGCCAAGGCGGTCGGCCTGTTCGCGGCGCCGTTGTCCCAGACGGCCCGCCTGGCCGAGGCGCTGCGGGCCAAGCGGGAGGCGGAGGCGTCCGCGGTTCCCGAGCCGGCGGCCGACGCGTCCCCGGCCGAAGCGGGCGCCTAGCGCACCGGCCGCCCGTGGCCCGACACGTCCTGCTACCCGGTCAGCTGGCCGGTAGCCGATGTCGACGGGCGCCGGCCGTCCCGGTCCCCGGGATCCGTGAACCAGGCAGTCCGAAGTAGCCCCAAGTAACAACAAGTAGCCACAGGTAACCCGACGGGCGGTAGTCGCGGCGCTTTCGGCCCGCTGACGCGGTACGCCCGACCGGACTTTCTGATCCATCACGATGAAAGGACCGCCATCATGACGAAGCTGTCGACCGACGAGTTGCTGGACGCGTTCAAGGAAATGACGCTGCTGGAGCTGTCGGAGTTCGTGAAGCAGTTCGAGGACACCTTCGGTGTGACCGCGGCCGCGCCGGTCGCGGTTGCCGCGCCGAGCGCCGCGGGGTCGGCCGCCGAGGCGCCGGCCGTCGAGGAACAGGACGAGTTCGACGTCATCCTCGAGTCCGTCGGCGACAAGAAGATCCAGGTCATCAAGGAGGTCCGCGCGCTGACCAGCCTCGGGCTGAAGGAGGCCAAGGACCTCGTCGACGGAGCGCCCAAGCCGGTGCTGGAGAAGGCGACCAAGGAAGCCGCGGAGAAGGCCAAGGCCGCCCTGGAGGGCGCCGGCGCCACGGTCACCGTCAAGTAACCATGACACCGCGGGCCGTTGCTCTCTCCCTCCGTGGAGACGAGAGGGCAACGGCCCGCGTCGTTGGCTCAGACCGTCCTGACGCTTCAGACTGCCCTGGTGGGTCAGGCTGTCTCGACAACAAAGCCGAGGCTGCCGGTGCCCGTCGAACGGGCTGCCGAGCGTCTGCCCGAGCCGGCCGCCACCGGGCCGGTCGTCGCGGCTGTCGGCCCGGTCGCGGGCGGACGGATCGGGTGGGGGAGCCTCGCTGCGCCGCCTCGCGGCCGGACGGCCTGCCCGGGCGCGCGGGCCGCTCACGCAGGCCCGGCCGGGGCGTGCCGCGGACTTCCTCGCGCTCATTACCTCGCAACCGGTTGACGACCTTACCCGGGACGGAGTTCCATCATCTCCGAGGCGGTGACCCAGACCCGTCGGACGGCGTCGGTCAGCTGGCATCGGCTGACCAGCTTCCGTCGGGCGGCCCCCGTCGGCCAGCCTCGAGCTCAGCCTTGCGGCCAGCCTTGTCAGCAGTGCAGCCATCGGCTACACTGCTCGTTTGGGCTGTCCTTTCGTCGTGCGCTCACTGCTCCTCGAGGTATGCGACGGTGCCAGCCCGCGTACGGCTTCAGTCCCTGTGCAGCCGCGTCCACCGGGCGCGACCGTCCAGACAGACGTCACGACCGAGGTAACCCGAGCGAGACCGTTGATCGCAATCCGCCACCGAAGCGCCGCCACGTCACCAGTACAGGACGACCATCCCACGCGGAGGTCCCCGTCCGAAAGCTGTCGTGACGGACTACTCGCTGACGCCCGTGTCGCGTCTGCCTGCATTCGTGAGTCACCCGTGCACCCTGTTGGACTACCCCCGCCGACAGTCACCACAACCGTAGCGAGACACTGATCACCCGACCACCCCTCCGTCGGATTGTTCTCGAGCAGGCCGAAGGCGACGCGATCATGAATCCTCCCGTGTTGCCGGAGGCCGTATCAAGGAAGCCGCAGCGCCACCAGCCCGACGATCAGGCCACCGGAAGGACCACCTTGGCCGCCTCGCCTACCTCCTCCCGCATCTCGTTCGCAAAGATCATCGAGCCTCTCGAGGTCCCCGATCTTCTCGCCCTGCAGACCCAGTCCTTCGACTGGCTGATCGGCAGTGATGCGTGGGC
Source organism: Protofrankia symbiont of Coriaria myrtifolia (assembly GCF_900634755.1). NCBI lineage: Bacteria > Bacillati > Actinomycetota > Actinomycetes > Frankiales > Frankiaceae > Protofrankia > Protofrankia symbiont of Coriaria myrtifolia. The sequence continues at coordinate 37,240 of NZ_CAAAFS010000317.1, read as the reverse complement.
GGAACGGGTCCAGGAAGCCATCGACGCCGGTCGTGACGACGTACCCGTCACGTCGGGTCTCGAAGAGGTCTTCGAGGAGATATCCCCGATCGAGGACTTCTCCGGTTCGATGTCACTGTCGTTCCGGGACCACCGTTTCGAACCGCCGAAGTACTCCGTCGAGGAGTGCAAGGACAAGGATATGACCTACTCGGCCCCGATGTTCGTGACGGCCGAGTTCACCAACAACACCACTGGTGAGATCAAGAGCCAGACGGTTTTCATGGGTGATTTCCCGCTCATGACCCCGAAGGGCACGTTCGTCATAAACGGGACCGAGCGGGTCGTCGTCAGTCAGCTGGTGCGTTCCCCCGGGGTGTACTTCGAGAAGACCATCGACAAGGTCTCCGACAAGGATCTGTTCTCCTGCAAGGTGATTCCGTCCCGGGGTGCCTGGCTGGAGTTCGAGGTCGACAAGCGGGACACCGTCGGCGTCCGTATCGACCGCAAGCGCCGCCAGTCCGTGACCGTGCTGCTCAAGGCGCTCGGCTGGGACGAGGCGCGCATTCTGGAGCGGTTCGGTGATTTCCCGTCGATGCGGGTGACCCTGGAGAAGGACCACACCTCCAGCCAGGACGACGCGCTGCTCGACATCTACCGCAAGCTGCGCCCGGGCGAGCCGCCGACCCGCGAGTCCGCGCAGACGCTGCTGGAGAACCTCTTCTTCAACCCGAAGCGCTACGACCTGGCCAAGGTCGGCCGCTACAAGGTGAACAAGAAGCTCGAGGTGGACGTCCCGCACGACGTCGGAGTGCTCACCGAGGACGACATCGTCCGCACGATCGAGTACGTCGTCCAGCTGCACGCCGGCAGGGACTCGTCCTACGACGTGGACGACATCGACCACTTCGGCAACCGGCGGCTGCGCACGGTCGGTGAGCTGATCCAGAACCAGGTGCGCCTGGGCCTGGCCCGGATGGAGCGGGTCGTCCGGGAGCGGATGACCACCCAGGACGTCGAGGCGATCACGCCGCAGACGCTGATCAACATCCGGCCGGTGGTCGCCTCCATCAAGGAGTTCTTCGGCACCAGCCAGCTCTCCCAGTTCATGGACCAGACCAACCCGCTGGCGGGCCTCACCCACAAGCGGCGCCTGTCCGCGCTCGGCCCGGGCGGTCTCTCCCGGGAGCGGGCCGGCTTCGAGGTCCGGGACGTCCACCCCAGCCACTACGGCCGGATGTGCCCGATCGAGACGCCGGAAGGGCCGAACATCGGTCTGATCGGCTCGCTGTCGACATTCGCGCGGGTCAACCCGTTCGGCTTCGTCGAGACGCCCTACCGCAAGGTCGTGGCCGGGCGGGTCACCGACCAGATCGACTACCTCACCGCGGACGAGGAGGACAGGCACGTCATCGCGCAGGCGAACGCGCCGCTGAGCTCCGACGGGTCGTTCGCCGAGCACCGGGTCCTGGTCCGCCGCAAGGGCGGCGAGGTCGAGTTCATCCCGCCCGACGAGGTCGACTACATGGACGTCTCGCCGCGGCAGATGGTGTCGGTCGCCACCGCGATGATCCCCTTCCTCGAGCACGACGACGCCAACCGGGCCCTGATGGGCTCGAACATGCAGCGTCAGTCCGTCCCACTGCTGCGCAGTGAGGCGCCGCTGGTCGGCACCGGCATGGAAGCCCGCGCGGCCAAGGACGCCGGCGACGTCGTCGTCTGCGCGCAGGCCGGCGTGGTCGAGGACCTCTCCGCCGACTACATCACCGTCATGCACGACGACGGCACCCGGCGCACCTACCGGATGGCGAAGTTCCGCCGGTCCAACCAGGGCACCTGCATCAACCAGAAGCCCATCGTGGACGAGGGGGACCGGGTCGAGGCGGGCCAGGTCATCGCGGACGGCCCCTGCACGGACAACGGCGAGATGGCGCTGGGCAAGAACCTGTTGGTCGCCTTCATGCCGTGGGAGGGCCACAACTACGAGGACGCGATCATCCTCTCCCAGCGGCTGGTCCAGGACGACGTGCTGTCCTCGATCCACATCGAGGAGCACGAGGTCGACGCCCGGGACACCAAGCTCGGGCCCGAGGAGATCACCCGGGACATCCCCAACGTCGCCGAGGAGGTCCTCGCCGACCTCGACGAGCGCGGCATCATCCGTATCGGCGCCGAGGTCTCGCCCGGTGACGTGCTGGTCGGGAAGGTCACGCCCAAGGGCGAGACCGAGCTGACTCCGGAGGAGCGGCTGCTGCGTGCGATCTTCGGTGAGAAGGCCCGGGAGGTCCGCGACACCTCGCTGAAGGTGCCGCACGGGGAGTCTGGCAAGGTCATCGGGGTCCGGGTGTTCTCCCGGGAGGACGGCGACGAGCTGCCACCCGGCGTCAACGAACTGGTCCGGGTGTACGTCGCCCAGAAGCGCAAGATCACCGATGGTGACAAGCTCGCCGGGCGGCACGGGAACAAGGGCGTCATCGCGAAGATCCTCCCGGCCGAGGACATGCCCTTCCTCTCCGACGGCACCCCGGTGGACGTCGTGCTCAACCCGCACGGTGTGCCCCGCCGGATGAACATCGGCCAGATCCTGGAGACCCACCTCGGCTGGGTGGCCAAGACCGGATGGCAGGTCGACGGCGGTGCCGAGGGCTGGAAGGAGCGGCTGCGCGGCATCCGGGCGGACCAGGCGCCGCCGAACACCAACGTGGCCACGCCGGTCTTCGACGGCGCCCGTGAGGAGGAAATCACCGGCCTGCTCGCCTCGACGCTGCCCAACCGGGACGGCGTCCAGCTCATCGGGGCCAGCGGCAAGGCCGAGCTCTTCGACGGCCGGACCGGCGAGCCCTACCCGTACCCGGTGGCGGTCGGTTACATCTACATCCTCAAGTTGCTGCACCTGGTCGACGACAAGATCCACGCTCGTTCGACCGGCCCCTACTCGATGATCACCCAGCAGCCGCTGGGTGGTAAGGCGCAGTTCGGTGGGCAGCGTTTCGGCGAGATGGAGGTGTGGGCGCTGGAGGCCTACGGTGCCGCCTACGCCCTGCAGGAACTGCTCACCATCAAGTCGGACGACGTCCTCGGGCGCGTCAAGGTCTACGAGGCCATCGTCAAGGGCGAGAACATTCCCGAACCCGGTATCCCGGAGTCCTTCAAGGTGCTCATCAAGGAAATGCAGTCGCTGTGCCTGAACGTCGAGGTTCTCTCCAGCGACGGCGTTTCCATCGAAATGCGTGACACCGACGAGGACGTCTTCCGCGCCGCGGAGGAACTCGGTATTGACCTGTCCCGGCGGGAGCCGAGCAGCGTTGAGGAGGTCTGACGAGTAGTGGTCTGCGGCCGGGTGACCGCCAGCGGCCGGAGGCGGCGTGACCAGGGGGCTGTGGGGATCAGGATGATCTTCCTGGAGTCGCCGCCCTCGCGCCGCCGCGGCCGCGGACCACACGGCCAGGACACGGCAACCGGTAGTCCCCGGGCACCGGCCGTGTCGCGGCACCCCCGCCGACCTTGGACAAACTGACGGCCCACGCCCCCCGCCGCCGCCATCCGCACGAACACCTGCCGGCGACAGCGGGCAGCCAGACGGCAGAGAGAGAAGACACGTGCTCGACGTCAACTTCTTCGACGAGCTGCGCATCGGCCTCGCCACGGCGGACGACATCCGCCAGTGGTCACACGGCGAGGTCAAGAAGCCGGAAACGATCAACTACCGTACCCTCAAGCCGGAGAAGGACGGGCTCTTCTGCGAGAAGATCTTCGGTCCGACCCGGGACTGGGAATGCTACTGCGGTAAGTACAAGCGCGTTCGTTTCAAGGGCATCATCTGCGAGCGCTGCGGTGTCGAGGTCACCCGCGCCAAGGTGCGTCGGGAACGGATGGGCCACATCGAGCTGGCCGCGCCGGTCACCCACATCTGGTACTTCAAGGGTGTCCCGAGCCGGCTCGGCTACCTGCTCGACCTGGCGCCGAAGGACCTTGAGAAGGTCATCTACTTCGCCGCCTACATGATCACAAATGTGGACACGGACGCGCGCCACCGCGACCTGTCCACCCTCGAAGCCCGGATCTCCGTCGAGAAGCAGCACCTCGAGGACAAGAAGAACGCCGACGTCGAGACCCGGCAGAAGAAGCTGGAAGCCGACCTCGCCCAGCTGGAGGCCGAGGGCGCCAAGGGCGACGTCCGGCGCAAGGTGCGGGAGGCGGCCGAGCGCGAGATGCGCCAGATCCGCGACCGCGCGCAGCGGAAGATCGACGATCTGGACCGGGTGTTCGATCGTTTCAAGAGCATGAAGGTCCAGGACCTCGAGCCGGACGAGCTGCTCTACCGCGAGCTGCGGGACCGGTTCGGCCAGTACTTCGAGGGCGGTATGGGGGCCGAGGCCCTGCAGCGCCGGCTCGTCGACTTCGACCTGGCGGCGGAGGCCGAGTCGCTGCGGGAGACCATCCGCAGCGGCAAGGGACAGAAGAAGGCCCGGGCGCTGAAGCGTCTCAAGGTCGTCTCGGCCTTCCTCAACACCCGCAACTCCCCGAACGGGATGGTGCTCGACTGCGTCCCGGTGATCCCGCCGGACCTGCGCCCGATGGTGCAGCTCGACGGTGGCCGGTTCGCCACGTCCGACCTCAACGACCTCTACCGCCGGGTGATCAACCGGAACAACCGGCTCAAGAGGCTGCTCGACCTCGGCGCGCCCGAGATCATCGTCAACAACGAGAAGCGGATGCTGCAGGAGGCCGTCGACGCGCTGTTCGACAACGGCCGCCGCGGCCGGCCGGTGACCGGGCCGGGCAACCGTCCGCTGAAGTCGCTGTCGGACATGCTCAAGGGCAAGCAGGGCCGGTTCCGGCAGAACCTGCTGGGCAAGCGCGTCGACTACTCCGGCCGTTCGGTCATCGTCGTCGGCCCGCAGCTCAAGCTGCACCAGTGCGGCCTGCCCAAGCAGATGGCACTCGAGCTGTTCAAGCCGTTCGTGATGAAGCGGCTGGTCGACCTCAACCACGCGCAGAACATCAAGTCGGCCAAGCGCATGGTGGAGCGGGCCCGCCCGGTCGTCTGGGACGTCCTCGAAGAGGTCATCACCGAGCACCCCGTGCTGCTCAACCGCGCGCCGACCCTGCACCGGCTGGGCATCCAGGCGTTCGAGCCGCAGCTCGTCGAGGGCAAGGCCATCCAGATCCACCCGCTGGTCTGCACCGCGTTCAACGCGGACTTCGACGGGGACCAGATGGCCGTACACCTGCCGCTGTCCGCGGAGGCGCAGGCCGAGGCGCGCATCCTGATGCTGTCGAGCAACAACATCCTCTCGCCGGCGTCCGGGCGTCCGCTGGCCATGCCGAGCCTGGACATGGTGACCGGGGTGTTCCACCTCAGCCGGATGGCCGCGGGTGCCCGCGGCGAGGGCCGGGCGTTCTCCAGCGTGGCCGAGGCGCAGATGGCCTTCGACGCCCGGGAGATCGAGCTCCAGGCGAAGATCAAGGTGCGGCTGCGCGACACCACGCCGCCGCTGGACTGGACCCCGCCGCCCGGCTGGGCCACCGGCGACCTGTTCACCCTGGAGACGACCTTCGGTCGCTGCCTGCTCAACCAGGCGCTCCCCGAGGGCTACCCGTTCCTGAACTACCTGATGAACAAGAAGGCCCAGGCCGCGATCGTCAACGACCTGGCGGAGCGCTACCCGAAGATCCAGGTGGCCGCGACGCTGGACGCGCTGAAGAGCGCCGGCTTCTACTGGGCCACCCGCTCGGGGGTGACCGTCGCGATCGAGGACGTTGTCGCGCCGCCGAACAAGGCGCAGATCCTCGACGAGTACGAGCAGCGGGCCGAACGGGTGCAGAAGCAGTTCGACCGCGGCTTCCTCTCCGACGACGAGCGCCGTGCCGAGCTGGTCCAGATCTGGAACGAGGCGACGAACAAGGTCGCCGAGGCCATGGAGGCCAACTTCCCGGAGACCAACCCGGTCGCCGTGCTGGTCAACTCCGGGGCCGCCGGAAACATGATGCAGATCCGGCAGCTCGCCGGGATGCGCGGACTGGTCGCCAACCCCAAGGGCGAGATCATCCCACGTCCGATCAAGGCGAACTTCCGCGAAGGGCTGAGCGTGGTGGAGTACTTCATCTCCACGCACGGCGCCCGCAAGGGTCTGGCCGACACGGCGCTGCGGACCGCGGACTCCGGGTACCTCACCCGGCGTCTGGTCGACGTCAGCCAGGACGTCATCGTCCGTGAGGACGACTGCGGCACCGAGCGCGGCATCGCCACCCGCATCGCGCGCAAGGGAGCGGACGGCGTGCTCGTCCGCGACCGTTACGCCGAGACCGCGGCCTACGCGCGCACGCTTGCCTCGGACGCGGCGAACGCCGCCGGTGACGTGGTGGTACCGGCCGGCACCGACCTCGGCGACGTGGTCATCGGCAAGATCATCGATGCCGGGATCGAGTCGGTGAAGGTGCGTTCCGCCCTCACCTGCGCGGCCCGGATGGGTGTCTGCGCGCAGTGTTACGGCCGGTCGCTGGCCACGGGCAAGCTCGTGGACGTCGGCGAGGCCGTCGGTATCGTCGCCGCCCAGTCCATCGGTGAGCCCGGCACCCAGCTGACGATGCGTACCTTCCACAGCGGTGGCGTCGCCGGCGACGACATCACCCAGGGTCTGCCCCGTGTCGTGGAGCTGTTCGAGGCCCGTTCCCCCAAGGGCAAGGCCCCGATCAGCGAGGTCTCCGGGCGGGTGCGCATCGAGGAGACCGAGAAGACCGTCAAGGTCGTGGTCATCCCCGACGACGGCAGCGAGGAGATCTCCTACCCGGTCTCCCGCCGGTCGCGGCTGAAGGTCGAGGAGGGCCAGCGCATCGCAGTCGGTCAGAAGATCGTCGACGGCGCGGTCGACCCGCACGAGGTGCTGCGCATCCTCGGCCCGCGTCAGGTGCAGCTCCACCTGGTCGACCAGGTGCAGGAGGTGTACCGCTCGCAGGGTGTGTCCATCCACGACAAGCACATCGAGATCATCATCCGGCAGATGCTCAAGCGGGTGAACGTGCTGGAGTCGGGGGAGACCACGCTCCTGCCGGGCGAACTGGTCGAGCGGGCCCGGTTCGAGGAGGAGAACCGTCGGGTGGTCGAGACCGGCGGCCAGCCGGCTTCGGCCCGTCCGGTCCTGATGGGGATCACCAAGGCGTCCCTGGCGACCGAGTCGTGGCTGTCGGCGGCATCCTTCCAGGAGACGACCCGGGTGCTCACCGACGCCGCGATCAACGCCCGGTCGGACTCGCTGGTCGGCCTGAAGGAGAACGTCATCATCGGCAAGCTCATCCCGGCGGGTACCGGCATCTCGCGGTACCGCAACATCCGGGTCGAGCCGACCGAGGAGGCACGGGCGTCGGTGTACTCGGTCAGCGGCTACGACGAGGGCGCGAGCGTGGAGTACGGCGCGTTCGGCACCGGCAGCGGCCAGGCCGTCCCGTTGGACGACTTCGACTACCGCAGCACCGGCGGCGACTACCGGTAGTTCTCGCTACCCGATAGTTCCTGCCACGGAGCGCCCCGGCGGCCCAGGTAGGCGTCCTTACCAGACGTCCACCCGGGCCGCCCTGCTGTGTGGAGCTTGCTGCGTGGAGGCGACCCACCGGTGACCGGTGCGGACCACCGGCGGGAGCGGCCGTCGCCCCGGCGAGGACCGCATGCGGCGACACGCGACGGCAGCATGCGACAGATGCCGGCATGCGATGACGGAGCGTGCGACGGCCGGCTGGAGAGACGGTCAGCCGAAGAAAAGCCTGTGCCCGGACCACTGTGGCGTGTGGTCCGGGCACAGGCTTTTTCTGACTCTTCCGCGGTGAGCTGTTCCGTCGCTTTCCGCAGTGGGTTTCTCCGGCGGGTCTTTTACCGGCTACCGTTCCTGCTCCTTCGCAGGGCCCGGTCAGCCGGGCCGCGGGCCAGCCGGGCGTAGATACCACCGCTGCGGGAGCCGGTCGTGCGGCCCGGCCTCCATCACCGTGCCGTTCTCCAGCACGTAGATGCGGTCGGCGGCGACGGTCATCGTCGCCCGGTGGGCCACGATGAGACAGCTTCTCTCGGCGAGCAGACGTTCCAGGGAGGCGCGCAGCAGGTCCTCGGTCAGGGTGTCGAGGTTCGACGTGGCCTCGTCGAGGACGACGGTCCGCGGGTTCTGGACCAGTACGCGGGCGATGGACAGCCGTTGCCGTTCTCCGCCGGAGATCTGGTGGCCGTTGTGCCCCAGTGGGGTGTGAATCCCCTCCGGCAGCGAACGCACGAGCGTGACCAGCCCGGTCGCCTCCAGAGCGGCCCACAGTTCGTCGGTCGTCGCGGCCGGATTCCCGAAGCGGAGATTTTCGGCGACGCTACGACGCTGGACGAACGGCTCCTGCGACACCAGACCGACCGCGGCCCGGGCTGCGGCGGGGGAGAGCCCGCCGGCGTCGCAGCCGCCGAGCAGGACACGCCCACTGGTGGGGGTGAGCAGGCCGCTGGCGAGATGGCACAGCGTGGTCTTCCCGGCGCCGCTGAACCCGACGACGGCCACCATCTCGCCGCGGCCCACGGCGATGTCGACGCAGCGCAGCGCCCACCGGGGAGCGGGCACGTCAGGCGCGTAGGAGTAGGAGACGTTCTCCAGGACGAGATCGCCATGGGCCGGCGGACGCTGGGCGTCCTCGGAGCCGGAAGCCACCGGGCCCGCCGGTGGCGTGGCGCCCGCGGGCGGATGCGGCCGATCGGCCGTGGTCAGTGGCCTGACATTGCTGCGGTCGCCGGCCGGCGTCGTCCCCAGCGGGATGTCGAGAAAATCCAGGATGCGGACGAGGGAGGCCTCGCCGTCGAAAAGCTGGGTACGCAGGTCGGCGAAGCCGGCAATGGAACGGAACGCCAGCAGGAGCACGCTGAGAAAGGCCACGAAGGTGCCAACCGTCATCGTCTGGTTCAGGGTGAGCCACACCCCGAACCCGATCACGGTCATGGTCGCCAGCACCGAACTGGCCGCGGCGATGAGCTGCAGGCGGGCGAAGACCTGCACGCGGGTGCGGGCGGCCGTCGAAATGGCCGCGCCCAGCCGGTCGAACTCCTCCTGACCGGTGTGCTGCGCGCGGAAGGCGCGCAGGTGCAGCGCTCCCGCCGGCCCGGTCAGCTCGATGAGATGATCGGCCAGCCGGCTGAGCCGTTCGCTTTCCACCCTGGAGATGGCCCGGACGCGTCCGCGTACCAGGCGCAGCAGGACGAGCGGGACCACGCCGATCGCGGCCACGGCGAACGCGAGACGCCACTGGAGCAGGTAGGCGACCACCCCGGCCACGACGAGTTCGACCGCCATGGTCGCGATGGCCGGCAGACAGAAGGCGGCGGCGGTGCGCACCCTGACGGTGTCGATGGTGAACAGGGTGATGACGTCACCGTGCCGGGCCCGGGCGATGTGGGGAAACGGCAGCGCGATCGCGTGCTGGTAGAGGTCACGCCGGATCCGCAGCGCGAGTTTCTCGCTGAAATAGCCAACCAGTATGTATCGCAGGGTCGACACCACGGCGCTGAGCACAAAGGCGCCGAGGATGAGGAGGACCGGCAGGAGTATGCCGTTCGTCCGCAGTCGCAGCAGCCAGCCGTCGATCAGGTTCCGAATCGCGAACGGCGCGGCCACCAGGGTCGACACGCCCAGCAGGGAAAGCGCGGCGTGCGTGGCGGCTGCCCTGTTCTGGTCCCGGATGAAATATTCGACGCGGGCGGCCGCGGGATTTCCGGTGAGCCAGGCGAACAGGCGCCCGTAGAGCCAGGACACACCGGCGGTGGTCTTCGGGAATGTCGTCCCCGCCGAGGTCTGTTGGTGGGTCGGCTGCCCGATCCACCTGTTGGTCCCGGTGGACGACCGGCGAGATGTCGTCATTGTGAGCCGCCTGCCTGGTGCGGTCCGGAGGTCAGTCGTCGCGGTGCGCGGTGCTGGATGCGTCCACCGTGCTGTCGACGGCCGTTTCCGGACCGGCGATCGCGTGGGGGATGGTGGCGGGAGCGGCGTCGGGGGTCGCCTCGACAGTGACCTCGGGGTCCGCGTCGACGGCTGTGCCCGGGCCGGGGCGGGCGGTCACGGGCTGGCTGCCGTGGTCTTCGTCCCGCTGCTCGGCGCAGGCGTCCGGCAATTTCGGAAGCGTTTTTCTGGGAATTTCCTCGGTGCTGCGGAAAACGGATATCTCGACATCGTCGGACACCTCTATGACCAGCCCGATGGTGCTTGACGGACTAATTTCCGCGTGGCCGGGGAGGGGGAAGTGAGTAGACATTTGTCCTCCATCGAGGTCGGCCGGACGGGACGGTAGCAAAACCGAATTTATCGGGACGCCGATTACCGGGCAAGGATTCAACATCATGACTCGGCTCACAGCTTTCGTGGTACCCGGGTATTTGGTCTCGAACGCGACATGTGCGCTACGACAAACGTTGTGACGTGCCGGCGGATTCTTTTGACGACCGGACGGTCCGCGGTGTTTTCGCAGGTGGCGGGGGTGCCGGCGGAGCAGGGTCCGGGCCGGTGGCACCGGCCCGGGAAAGCGGTTCGTCGGCCGCGGTACACCGCCGCGGTCGGCAATCGGACGGTCGGGGTACGCACGCCGCGGTCGAGTGTGCGGCGGCTGGGCGAGGCCCGGCCACGATGGTGGTGCGCGGTGGGTATTTTGGCGGCGGCGGTGTTGCCGGGCCTCGGTGTCGCCGGGCTGGCGTGCCCGTGGTGGCGGCGCGAGCAGGATGTGGCGGGGGGGCTGGGTGAACCGGAAGCGGGCGCTGTTCGTACGGCGGCTGTCCGAGATCCTTCAGCTCGCCGAGTCCGAGGTGGTCGACCGCCTCTGCCTGGACCGCCGCCCCGGCGTCCGGGTCAACCGGCTCTCACCGCTGGGCGTGGCGACGATCCACCGCGCCATCGCGGATCTCGGGCTCACCCTCGACCCGCTCGACTGGTGTCCCGACGGCTATCTCCTGCGCGGCGACAAGCGGGTGCTGTCGCGCTCGGAGGTGTTCGGCGGCGGTCATGCCTACATCCAGAACATCTCCAGCCTGGTGCCGGCGCTGGCTCTCGCGCCCGCGCCCGCGCCCGCGCCGGACGAGTCGATCATCGATCTGTGCGCGGCGCCGGGCGGTAAGACGGCGCACATCGCGGCGCTGGTCGGTAACGAGGCGCGCCTGTGGGCCAACGACGGCATCGCGCCCCGGCTGGAGAAACTGCGCGCGGTCACCCGGCAGTTCCACGTCCGCCTGGCCGAGACGAGCTGTCACCCGGCGCAGTATGCCGACAAGTTCATAACGGAGCGTTTCGACCGGGTGCTGCTGGACGCCCAGTGCAGCGGTGAGGGCCTGGTCGACCTGCGGTCGTCCGCGGCGCTGCGGTACTGGACCGAACAGCGGGTGATCGACTACGGCTGGCTGCAGCGCAAGATGCTGGTGGCGGCCTGCCGGCTGCTGCGCCCCGGCGGCGTCCTGGTGTACTCCACCTGCACGTTCGGCCCGGAGGAGAACGAGGCGCCGTTGAGCTACCTGCTGCGTCACCATCCCGTCGAGGTGTGCCCGATCGAGGTCGACATCGACGGCTTCGCGCCGGACGCGTGGCGGCCGGGCCTGCGCCACTGGCGGACCGAGACCTTCCATCCGGCGCTCGCCGATGCCCGGCGCATCCTGCCGGGCCCGGCGTTCGAGGGCTTCTTCGTCTGCAAGCTGCGGAAGCTGCCGGGCTGACGCTGCCGGGCTGGCCGGGCTTTCCTCGCAACGCCGCCACCCTGGAAGCACTCTGCTATCACAACATTCCATCACTGTGGCGTCGTCGGCGCCGGGAGGTGCGCGCGCTTCCCACTGGCGCCGCGGGTTCCGGCGGCCCTGCCTGCCCCGCCGGCGCGGGGGAGGCGGCTACCAGTGGCACGTGGGGTACCCCGATTCGACACAGCCGTCGGCGGGTCTGTAGTCTCGGTTTCTGCGGCGCTGTGCGTTGCAAGGTTGACCTGTGTCCTGCGCCATCCCATGGCCATTCCGTGACACTGTGGCCCGTCCTGCCGGGCCTGTGGTGTCAGGGGCGGCCCGGCCTTCACCAAGGCGGGCGGGCGTACTCCCATGGCAGACCGTCCCGGTTGTCGGGCTGCTCCCAGGGGTCGCGACACGCCCGACCGCGTGGGTCGGACAGCGTGGGCCGGGCACAGGCGAGATGACGGCAGGTACCGGCAGGAACGGAACAGGAACGGGAGCGGCGTTGCCGACGATCCAGCAGTTGGTCCGCAAGGGCCGGCAGGACAAGGTCGAGAAGACCAAGACCCCGGCGCTCAAGGGGAGCCCGCAGCGTCGTGGCGTGTGCACCCGCGTCTACACGACCACGCCCAAGAAGCCGAACTCGGCGCTGCGCAAGGTTGCCCGGGTCCGGCTCCACAGCGGGATAGAGGTCACCGCCTACATCCCGGGGGTGGGACACAGCCTGCAGGAGCACTCGATCGTCCTGGTTCGCGGCGGCCGGGTGAAGGACCTTCCGGGCGTCCGCTACAAGATCGTTCGCGGGACGCTGGACACGCAGGGTGTCCGCAACCGCAAGCAGGCGCGCAGCAAGTACGGAGCAAAGAAGGAGAAGGCCTGATGCCACGCAAGGGCCCGGCTCCCAAGCACGTCGTCGTCGTCGATCCGGTCTACGGCTCACCGCTGGTGACAGCGCTGGTCAACAAGGTTCTGTTCAGCGGTAAGAAGTCGCTGGCCGAACGGATCGTCTACGGGGCGCTCGAGGGCGCTCGGGAGAAGACCGGCAACGACCCCGTGGTCACGCTCAAGCGCGCTCTCGACAACGTCAAGCCGACGCTGGAGGTGCGCAGCCGCCGGGTCGGTGGCGCCACCTACCAGGTGCCGGTCGAGGTGCGCGCGAGCCGGAGCACCACCCTCGCGCTGCGCTGGCTGGTCGGCTACGCCCGGCAGCGCCGCGAGAAGACCATGACCGAGCGCCTCATGAACGAGCTGATCGACGCCAGTAACGGTCTCGGCGCGAGCGTGAAGCGGCGCGAGGACACCCACAAGATGGCGGAGTCCAACAGGGCCTTCGCCCACTACCGCTGGTAACCGACAATGTCTGCTGACGTACGTGCCGCGCTGGCCGCGACCCGCAACATCGGGATCATGGCCCACATCGACGCGGGCAAGACCACGACCACCGAGCGGATCCTGTTCTACACCGGCGTCAACTACAAGATCGGTGAAGTCCACGACGGCGGCGCCACGATGGACTGGATGGAGCAGGAGCAGGAGCGGGGGATCACCATCACCTCCGCGGCCACCACCTGTACCTGGCGCGACCACACCATCAACATCATCGACACTCCGGGGCACGTCGACTTCACCGTCGAGGTGGAGCGGTCGCTGCGGGTGCTCGACGGTGCGGTCGCCGTCTTCGACGCCGTGGCCGGTGTGGAGCCGCAGAGCGAGACCGTCTGGCGCCAGGCCGACCGTTACAACGTCCCGCGGATCGCGTTCGTCAACAAGATGGACCGGGTCGGCGCGGAGTTCCACCGGTGCGTGGAGATGATGGTCGACCGGCTCGCCGCGACCCCGGCTGTCATCCAGCTGCCGTGGGGCGTCGAGGCCGACTTCAAGGGCATCATCGATCTGATCCGGATGAAGGGCCTGCTCTGGCACACCGAGGACAAGGGCGCCTCCTACGAGACCGTCGACATCCCGCGTGACCACCTGGAGGCCGCGCAGGAGTGGCGGGACAAGCTCATCGAGACCGTCGCCGAGAACGACGACATCCTGATGGAGCTCTACCTCGAGGGTGAGGAGCCGACCGAGGAGCAGCTGCGGGCGGCGCTGCGCCGGGGCACGCTGGCCGGAGCGCTCAACCCGGTGCTGTGCGGGTCGGCGTTCAAGAACAAGGGCGTGCAGCCCATGCTCGACGCCGTCGTCGACTTCCTCCCGAGCCCGCTGGACATCGGCGCCACCGTTGGTCACGCCATCGGCCGTGAGGACACCGAGGTCTCCCGCGAGCCGGACGAGAGCGAGCCGTTCGCCGCACTCGCCTTCAAGATCATGACGGATCCCTACGTCGGGAAGCTGACCTACATCCGGGTCTACTCCGGCCGGCTCACCTCGGGCTCCCCGGTGCTGAACTCGACCAAGGACCGCAAGGAGCGCATCGGCCGCATCCTCCAGATGCACGCCAACCACCGGGAGGACCGCGAGGGTGTCGGCGCAGGTCAGATCGTCGCGGTCGTCGGTCTGAAGAACACCACGACCGGTGACACGCTGTGCGACCCGAACGCCCCGGTCATCCTGGAGTCGATGACCTTCCCGGCCCCGGTCATCAGCGTCGCGATCGAGCCGAAGACCAAGGCCGACCAGCAGAAGCTGGGAACGGCCATCGGCCGGCTGGCCGAGGAGGACCCGACCTTCCAGGTCCGCACCGACGACGAGACCGGGCAGACGATCATCGCGGGCATGGGTGAGCTGCACCTCGACGTGCTCGTCGACCGGATGCGCCGCGAGTTCGGCGTCACCGCCAACGTCGGCAAGCCGCAGGTCGCCTACCGGGAGACCATCCGGCGCAAGGTCGAGAAGGTCGACTACACGCACAAGAAGCAGACCGGTGGCTCCGGGCAGTATGCCCGAGTGATCATCGATCTCGAGCCCTCCGGCGGCGACGGCGGCGGCTACGAGTTCGAGAACAAGGTCACCGGCGGTCGCATCCCGCGTGAGTACATCCCGTCGGTCGACGCCGGGTGCCAGGAGGCGATGGAGTTCGGCGTGCTCGCCGGATACCCCCTCGTCGACGTGAAGGTCACCCTGACCGACGGTCAGTACCACGACGTCGACTCGTCCGAGCTCGCTTTCAAGATCGCCGGTTCGATGGCGTTCAAGGAGGCGGCGCGGCGGGCCGACCCGGTGCTGCTCGAACCGATGATGGCGGTCGAGGTCACCACCCCCGAGGAGTACATGGGTGACGTGATCGGCGACCTGAACTCACGGCGCGGGCAGATCCAGGCCATGGACGAACGGTCCGGCGCGCGCATCGTGAAGGCGATCGTCCCGCTGTCGGAGATGTTCGGCTACGTCGGGGACCTGCGCTCGAAGACCTCGGGGCGAGCGGTCTATTCGATGCAGTTCGACTCCTACGCCGAGGTTCCGGCGGGGGTCGCGAAGGAGATCATCGCGAAGGCGCGCGGAGAGTGACCGGTGGCCGGGCGTGGTGGCCCCGTCCGGGGGTCGCTCGCGGATCCGGCACCACTATTGATCATTAGCAGGCTACAAGTGGCCGGCAGGCGGCGCGATCACTTCTCTCGCGCCGCCGGCGGTCCCAGGACCACCAGCACGGCACGACACCACCCGTCCTTGGAGGGACACCCGTGGCGAAGCAGAAGTTCGAGCGGAACAAGCCGCATGTCAACATCGGGACCATCGGTCACATCGACCACGGCAAGACCACGCTGACCGCGGCCATCACCAAGGTCCTGCACGACGCGCACCCGGACCTGAACCCCTTCACGCCGTTCGACCAGATCGACAAGGCGCCGGAGGAGAAGGCCCGCGGCATCACGATCTCGATCGCCCACGTCGAGTACCAGACCGACAACCGGCACTACGCTCACGTCGACTGCCCCGGCCACGCCGACTACATCAAGAACATGATCACCGGCGCGGCGCAGATGGACGGCGCGATCCTCGTCGTCTCGGCGACCGACGGCCCGATGCCGCAGACCAAGGAGCACGTGCTGCTCGCCCGCCAGGTCGGCGTGCCCTACATCGTCGTGGCGCTGAACAAGGCCGACATGGTCGACGACGAGGAGATCCTCGAGCTTGTCGAGCTGGAGGTCCGGGAGCTGCTGAGCTCGTACGAGTTCCCCGGCGACGACGTGCCGGTGATCCGGGTCTCGGCGCTCAAGGCGCTGGAGGGCGACAAGGAGTGGGGAGCCAAGCTCCTCGAGCTCATGCAGGCCGTCGACGACTCCATCCCGGAGCCGGAGCGCGACATCGACAAGCCCTTCCTGATGCCGATCGAGGACGTCTTCACGATCACCGGTCGTGGCACTGTCGTCACCGGTCGCGTGGAGCGCGGTGTCGTCAAGGTCAACGAAGTGGTCGAGATCGTCGGCATCCGGCCGGAGGTCACCACGACGACCGTCACCGGTGTGGAGATGTTCCGCAAGCTGCTCGACGAGGGGCGTGCCGGTGACAACGTCGGCCTGCTCCTGCGTGGTGTCAAGCGTGAGGACGTCGAGCGCGGCCAGGTCGTCACCAAGCCGAAGTCGATCACTCCGCACACCAACTTCGAGGCGCAGGTCTACATCCTCAGCAAGGATGAGGGTGGCCGCCACACCCCGTTCTTCAACAACTACCGCCCGCAGTTCTACTTCCGTACCACCGACGTGACCGGCGTGGTGACCCTCCCCGAGGGCACCGAGATGGTCATGCCGGGCGACAACACGGAGATGACGGTCGAGCTCATCCAGCCGATCGCCATGGAGGAAGGCCTGCGGTTCGCCATCCGCGAGGGCGGTCGCACCGTCGGTGCCGGTCGCGTCACCAAGATCCTGAAGTAGTCGCTGCGGCGGCGGGCCCGCTATGCCCCATCCAGGGCATATGACCCGCCGCTTGCGCAGTGTACGCACCTGACAACAAGCGGTACATCCGGCGGCAGCTCCGGCCAAGGAACGGACCCTGCGGGGCCTGCCAGCCGGACGAGACAGACAGGACAGGCGAAGCCCACCATGGCGGCACAGAAGATCCGCATCCGGCTCAAAGCCTACGACCACGAGATCATCGACAGCTCGGCCCGCAAGATCGTCGAGACGGTGACGCGGACTGGTGCGCAGGTCGCGGGACCGGTGCCGCTGCCGACGGAGAAGAACGTCTACTGCGTGATCCGGTCGCCGCACAAGTACAAGGACAGCCGCGAGCACTTCGAGATGCGCACGCACAAGCGGCTGATCGACATTCTTGACCCGACGCCGAAGACGGTCGACTCGCTGATGCGCCTCGACCTTCCCGCCGGTGTCGACATCGAGATCAAGCTTTAAAGGGGCCGGCGCAGTCATGCTCAATCGCAACTACAGGGGGCTCCTGGGCACCAAGCTCGGGATGACCCAGGTATGGGACGCGAACAACCGCGTCATCCCGGTCACGGTGATCAAAGCTGGGCCGAACGTGGTGACGCAGGTCAGGACATCCGACCGGGACGGCTACTCGGCGGTCCAGCTCGGCTACGGCGAGATCGACCCCCGCCGGGTGACCCAGCCGCTGCGCGGCCACTTCGCGCGCGCCGGGGTCCCGCCGCGGCGGCATCTGGTGGAGCTGCGCACCGCGGACGCCACCAACTACCGCCCCGGCCAGGAGCTGACCGGCGAGATCTTCTCCGCGGGCAGCATCGTGGACGTGACCGGCACATCCAAGGGCAAGGGCTTCGCCGGTGTGATGAAGCGGCACGGCTTCAAGGGCCTCGGCGCCGGCCACGGCGTCGAGCGCAAGCACCGCTCGCCCGGATCGGTCGGCGGGTGCGCCACCCCCGGCCGCGTCTTCAAGGGCCTGCGGATGGCCGGGCGGATGGGGCACGAACGGGTCACCACCGCCGGCCTGACCATCCACGCCGTCGACACCGAGCGCGGCTTCCTGCTGGTCAAGGGCGCGGTTCCCGGCCCGGACGGCGGTCTGGTGCTCGTCCGCAGCGCGGCCAAGCGGCCCGCGCCGGCGGACTTCGAGCCCGTCGCCGAGCCGGCCACGGCATCCGCCACCGGTGACGTCGCGACGTCCAGCGAGGAGGTATCGGCATGAGCGCAGTGACGGCGTCGGCGCGCCGGCGGCCACTGGCCGCCGACGACGAGCGGAGCGCGCCGCCACAGACCCGCACGGTCGTCGTCCACGCCCCCGCCGGTGGCGAGGCCGGCAGCGTCGACCTGCCGGGTGAGATCTTCGACGTGGCGCTGAACGTGCCGCTCATCCACCAGGTGGTGGTGGCGCAGCTCGCCGCGGCCCGGCAGGGGACCCACTCCACCCGCACCCGCGGCGAGGTCCGCGGCGGTGGGCGCAAGCCGTACCGGCAGAAGGGCACCGGCCGGGCCCGGCAGGGCTCGCTGCGCGCCCCGCAGTTCACCGGCGGTGGTGTGGTGCACGGCCCCAAGCCGCGTTCCTACGAGCAGCGGACGCCGAAGAAGATGAAGGCCGCCGCGCTGCGCGGGGCCCTGTCCGACCGGGCCCGGGGCGGCCGGGTGCACGTCGTGTCGTCGTTCGTCAGCGGTGACACGCCGTCGACGAAGACCGCGGTCACCGCCCTGCGGACGATCACGGATGTCCGGCGGGTGCTGGTGGTGGTCGACCACACCGACGAGCTCACCTGGAAGAGCCTGCGCAACATCCCCAGCGTGCACCTGCTCGACCCCGGCCAGCTCAACACCTACGACGTGCTGGTCAGCGACGACGTGGTGTTCACCCGCGACGCTCTGGCCACGTTCGTGGAGCGGGCGCTGGCGCCGATCTCCCGTGGTGCGCGGACCGCTTCCGACGAGCCGGCGGCACCGGCCGGTGCCGACGAGGACGCGGCAGCCGAGGAGGAGGCCAAGTGAGCGCCGACCCGCGCGACGTGATCATCAAGCCGGTCGTCTCCGAGAAGAGCTACGGCCTGCTGGACGAGAACGTCTACACCTTCATCGTCCATCCGGACGCGAACAAGACCGAGATCAAGCTCGCGGTCCAGCGGATATTCAACGTCCGGGTCCTCAGCGTCAACACCAGCAACCGGGCGGGCAAGCGCAAGCGCACCCGTACCGGCTGGGGGCAGCGCAAGTCCACCAAGCGGGCCATGGTCGCGCTGGCGCCGGGGGACTCCATCGAGATCTTCGGGGGTCCCGGTGCGTGACATGCAGGCCGACGAGTACGCAGCCGTCCGCGGCCAGTGCCCCACCGGGCCTGGCCCGCGGGGACGAGGACACGGTGGGTGACGATGGGGATTCGTAGGTACAAGCCGACGACGCCGGGGCGCCGCGGCGCGAGCGTGTCCGACTTCGTCGAGATCACTCGTGACCACCCGGAGAAGTCGCTGGTCCGCCCGCTGCACTCCAAGGGCGGTCGCAACGTCCACGGGCGCATCACCACCCGGCACCAGGGCGGTGGCCACAAGCGTGCCTACCGCCTGATCGATTTCCGGCGGGACAAGGACGGCGTGCCGGCCAAGGTCGCCCACATCGAGTACGACCCGAACCGCACCGCCCGGATCGCCCTGCTGCACTATGCCGACGGGGAGAAGCGCTACATCCTCGCCCCGGTGAAGCTCCGGCAGGGTGACGTGGTCAGCTCGGGCCCGACCGCCGACATCAAGCCCGGCAACGCCCTCCCACTGCGCAACATCCCCACCGGCACGGTGGTGCACGCCATCGAGCTGCGTCCCGGCGGCGGTGCGAAGATCGCGCGCAGCGCGGGGGCGAGCGTCCAGTTGGTCGCCAAGGACGGTCCCTTCGCCCAGCTGCGGATGCCGTCCGGGGAGATCCGCAACGTCGACGTCCGCTGCCGGGCCACGGTCGGGGAGGTCGGCAACGCCGAGCAGAGCAACATCAACTGGGGCAAGGCCGGCCGGATGCGCTGGAAGGGCCGCCGCCCCACCGTCCGTGGTGTGGCAATGAACCCGGTCGACCACCCGCACGGTGGTGGTGAGGGCAAGACCTCCGGTGGCCGCCACCCGGTGAACCCGAAGGGCCGTCCGGAGGGGCGCACCCGCAGGACCCGCAAGGAGAGCGACGCGCTGATCGTCCGTCGTCGGAAGCAGAACAGGCGGCGGTGATCACGATGGCGCACACCCGGCGGCACCCAACGTACGACCACCGATTCTGAGCGGGAAGGAGGAGACACACGCCATGCCACGCAGTCTGAAGAAGGGCCCGTTCGTCGACGACCACCTGCTCAAGAAGGTGGACCTGCAGAACGCCAAGGGCACGAAGAACGTCATCAAGACCTGGTCGCGGCGCTCGACGGTGATCCCGGACATGCTCGGTCACACGATCGCCGTGCACGACGGTCGCAAGCATGTCCCGGTGTTCATCACCGAGGGAATGGTCGGCCACAAGCTCGGCGAGTTCGCACCGACGCGGACCTTCCGCGGCCACGTCAAGGAGGACCGGAGGTCACGCCGTGGCTGACGCTCTTGTCGACGGGGTGACCCGCTCCGGGCTGGCGGGCGCCCGCGCGTCGGCCCGTTACGTCCGGGTGTCGCCGACGAAGGCCCGCCGGGTCATCGACCTGGTGCGTGGCCGCTCGGCCAGCGAGGCCCTCGACATCCTCCGGTTCGCCCCGCAGGCGGCCAGCGAGGACGTCTACAAGGTGGTCGCGAGCGCGGTGGCCAACGCCGAGCACAACCACGGCCTCGACCCGGCCACGCTCTGGGTCGGTGAGGCCTTTGTCGACGAGGGCCCGACCCTCAAGCGCATCCGTCCACGGGCCCAGGGCCGTGCCTACCGGATCCGCAAGCGGACCAGCCACATCACGGTTGTCGTGGAGAGCCGGCCGCCGGTCGCGGGAACCCGCGGCGCGAAGAGCACAGGGAGGGCCCGGTAGTGGGTCAGAAAGTCAACCCGCACGGGTTCCGGCTGGGTATCACCTCGGAGTTCACCTCCCGCTGGTACGCCGACAAGCAGTACAAGGCGTACGTCGGCGAGGACGTGAAGATCCGGAAGATGATGTCCCGGGGCATGGAGCGCGCGGGTATCAGCCGGGTCGACATCGAGCGCACCCAGGGCCGGTTGCGGGTGGACATCCACACCGCCCGTCCGGGGATCGTCATCGGACGCCGTGGCGCCGAGGCCGACCGCATCCGTGGCGACCTGGAGAAGCTGACCGGCAAGCAGGTCCAGCTCAACATCCTCGAGGTGAAGAACCCCGAGGTGGACGCCCAGCTCGTCGCGCAGGGCGTGGCCGAGCAGCTCTCCAGCCGGGTCAGCTTCCGGCGGGCGATGCGCAAGGCCATGCAGTCGGCGATGAAGGGCGGCGCCAAGGGCATCCGGGTGCAGTGCTCGGGACGCCTCGGCGGTGCCGAGATGAGCCGCTCGGAGTTCTACCGTGAGGGCCGGGTGCCGCTGCACACGCTGCGCGCCAACATCGACTACGGGTTCTACGAGGCCCGGACAACCTTCGGGCGCATCGGCGTGAAGGTCTGGATCTACAAGGGTGATGTCGTGCAGAGCCGGGCGGAGCGGGAGGCCCAGGAGGCGCTGCAGCGGCAGCACCGCCGGGAGCGTCCGCGCCGCGGGCCGCGGTCGGGCTCGTCCGGTACCACCACTGGCGGTACCGACGCCGGCCGGGCGGCGGCCCGTCAGGGTGAGCGCCGTGGCCGTGGCCGTGGTGGCGGCGGCGCTGGCGCGGGTGCGGGTGGCGCGAGCGGCGCGAGCGGCGCGGCTGAGGCCACGCCGGCCCCGACCCCGGCGGCTCCGGCAACCCCGACGGCCCCGGCAGCCCCGACGGCCCCGGCGAGCTCCGAGGCCGCGGCCTCCACAGCACCGGCCGCGTCTCCGGCCGACACCGCTGGGCCCGCCGCTGGCGCGGCCACCCAGGAGACGGAGGGCTAGAACGATGCTGATTCCCCGTAAGGTCGCACATCGTAAGCAGCATCATCCTGGACGTGACGGCGCGGCCAAGGGTGGGACCAGACTTGCGTTCGGCGAGTTCGGCATCCAGGCGCTCGAGCCGGCCTACGTGACGAACCGGCAGATCGAGTCGGCGCGTATCGCGATGACCCGCCACATCCGTCGTGGTGGCAAGGTCTGGATCAACATCTACCCGGACCGTCCGCTGACGAAGAAGCCGGCCGAGACCCGGATGGGTTCCGGTAAGGGCTCGCCCGAGTGGTGGGTCTCCAACGTCAAACCCGGGCGCGTGCTGTTCGAGCTGTCCGGTGTCGCCGAGCCGGTGGCTCGGGAGGCGATGCGGCGCGCCATTCACAAGCTGCCGATGAAGTGCCGGTTCGTCACCCGTGAGGGAGGTGCGTGATGGCGACCGCGACCGCGGACGAGCTGCGGGCCCTGTCCCGGCAGGATCTGGCGGACAAGCTGCGGGAGGCCAAGGAGGAGCTGTTCAACCTCCGTTTCCAGGCCGCGACCGGCCAGCTCAGCAGCAATCACCGGCTGTGGGTCGTCCGGCGTGACATCGCGCGTATCTACACGGTGCTGCGCGAGCGTGAGCTGGGTCTTTCCGAGGACCCGGAGCTGGTGGAAACCGGCGTGGCGGTCGCGGCTGACCTCGACCAGGCGCAGGCCGAGCAGGCACAGACGGCTACCCAGGCGGAACGGGCGTGAGTGGGATGACAACAGACGACACCCCGACGACGGACGGCGCGGCGACGGACGCGGGGCACGACGCGTCGGCGGCAAAGGTCGACCGTGGCTTCCGCAAGGTCCGCGAGGGCCTGGTGGTCAGCGACAAGATGGCCAAGACAGTGGTCGTCGCCGTCGAGGACCGGGTGCAGCACCCGCTCTACGGTAAGACGATCAGGCGCACCAAGAAGATCAAGGCACACGACGAGAACAGCACCAGCGGCGTCGGCGATCGGGTCCTGCTGATGGAGACCCGGCCGCTGTCGGCGACGAAGCGCTGGCGTGTGGTGGAAATTCTGGAGAAAGCCAAGTAGGTCGACCCGCTGACGGCGACGCGACGATGGCCGGCGCGTCGCCTGGGCAGCGGCAGGCCCGGATAGATGGCCCGACGGCGACGTGACGAGTCCGGCGCGTCGCCGCGGGCCGCACAGTAGGTCCAGCGAGCCGGCCGCCGGCAGGCGGGCGCCGACGCAGTTCGGGAGCGGGAAGTGATCCAGCAGGAGTCGCGACTTCGGGTCGCCGACAACACGGGTGCCAGGGAGTTGCTGTGCATCCGCGTACTCGGTGGTTCGGGGCGTCGTTATGCCGGCATCGGCGACATCATCGTCGGGACCGTGAAGGACGCCCTGCCCGGGGCTGGCGTCAAGCGTGGTGACGTGGTCAAGGCGGTCGTCGTACGCACTACCAAGGAGCGTCGTCGCCCTGACGGCTCCTACATCCGGTTCGACGAGAACGCCGCCGTGCTCATCAAGGACGGCGGGGATCCCCGAGGCACGCGTATCTTCGGGCCGGTTGGTCGCGAATTGCGTGACAAGAAGTTCATGAAGATCATTTCACTGGCGCCGGAGGTGCTGTGACCGTGGCCGGAATGAAGATCAGAAAAGGCGACACGGTCCAGATCATCACGGGCAAGGACCGGGGTCTGCGGGGGAAGGTCATCAGAGCCTTCCCGGCCGACGACAAGGTGCTCGTCGAGGGAGCCAACCGGGTCACCCGGCACACTCGGGTGAACACCTCGGCCCGCGGTTCGCAGTCCGGGGGGATCATTACCCAGGAGGCGCCCATCCATGTCAGCAACGTCATGATCGTGGATCCCTCCGACAACCGTCCCACCCGGATCGGCTACCGCGTCAACGACGACGGTACGAAGGTGCGGATCTCCCGCCGTACCGGCACCGAGCTGTAGCCAGCCATGGCTGGTGTGATCGAAGGGGCCGTTGCCGGCGTCCGGGTGGCCGCCGCTGGCGTTCCTGCCGGCCTGCGTGCCCTCCGGGCACGTGGTGCCTCCTGCGTTCCCGCCGGATCGCGGTGGGGATCGCCGTCCGTTGGGCCGAGGCTGCAAGGAAACGAGAGATGACAACTACCACTGAAGCCCGTCCGCTGCCGCGGCTGAAGCAGCGGTATCGCGAGGAGATCGCGACGGGCCTGCGCGAGCAGTTCCAGTACGCGAACGTGATGCAGATCCCGACCGTGGTCAAGGTCGTGGTCAACATGGGTGTCGGGGACGCCGCCCGGGACGCCAAGCTCATCGACGGCGCGCTGCGGGACCTTGCTTCGATCACCGGCCAGAAGCCGGCCGTCCGGCGGGCGAAGAAGTCCATCGCGCAGTTCAAACTGCGCGATGGCATGCCCATCGGCGCGAAGGTGACCCTGCGCGGCGACCGGATGTGGGAGTTCCTGGACCGGCTGGTCTCGATCGCCCTGCCGCGTATCCGTGACTTCCGGGGGCTGTCGCCGAAGCAGTTCGACGGTGCCGGCAACTACACTTTCGGCGTCATCGAGCAGTCGATCTTCCACGAGATCGACATCGACCGGATCGACCGGGTCCGCGGGATGGACATCACGGTTGTCACGAGCGCGACCACCGACGACGAGGGCCGCGCACTGCTGAGGGCGCTGGGCTTCCCGTTCCGCGAGAGCTAGCCGGCGGCCCTGAGAAGCCACTGGTCGAGGGTCATGCGAAAATTTTTTCGGATGGCCGGCGGCCTGGGAGAGGCTACCGGCCAAAGGCTGTGCGAAGATTTTTCGCACAGCCGGCGGCCCTGGAAGAAGTGCCGGCCAAAGGCTGCGCGAAGATTTTTCGCACGGCCGGCGGCCCTGGAAGAAACAGGTCAGATGGCGAAGAAAGCACTGGTTGAGAAGGCGATCCGCAAGCCGAAGTTCGGCGTGCGGGGCTACACCCGTTGCCAGCGGTGCGGGCGTCCGCGGTCGGTCTACCGCGCGTTCGGCCTCTGCCGGGTCTGCCTGCGGCAGATGGCGCACCGCGGCGAGCTTCCAGGAGTCACCAAGAGCTCGTGGTAGGAGCTCCCGGTGACGGCCGCCCGGCACGCCGTGTCGGGGCGACGACGGGTCCGCCGGTCGTCGCGCCCGGCGGATCGCGCCGGCGCTGGCCGCACGGGCCACGGAAGCTGACGCACACCACCCACCGTTCGCGGTAGGCCCCACGACCCTGTGTCGCGGGGAACCCTCGCGAGGAAGGTTCCAGCCCCATGACGATGACAGACCCGATTGCGGACATGCTGACCCGTGTCCGCAACGCCAACCGGGCATACCACGACCGAGTGGTGATGCCGAGCAGCAAGATCAAGACGCATATCGCCGAGATCCTCCAGCAGGAGGGTTACATCGCCGGGTGGCACGTCGAGGAGCCCCCGGATGGGGCTGTCGGCGCGTCCCTCGTCGTGGAGCTGAAGTACGGCCCGAACCGGGAGCGCTCCATCGCCGGCGTGAAGCGCATCAGCAAGCCGGGCCTGCGGGTCTACGCCAAGGCGACCAACCTTCCCAAGGTGCTCGGTGGGCTCGGTGTGGCGATCATTTCCACGTCGTCGGGCCTGCTGACCGACAAGCAGGCGAACAAGCGCAGAGTGGGCGGGGAAGTCCTCGCCTACGTCTGGTAAGGAGTCGCGCGATGTCACGTATCGGACGTCTACCGATTCCGGTGCCAAGCGGTGTGGATGTCTCCGTCGACGGCGCGGAGGTCGTGGTCAAGGGCCCGAAGGGCACGCTCAGCCACTCGGTGGCGGAGCCGATCACCGTCAGTGCGCAGGACGGGCAGTTGCTCGTCGCCCGTCCGGACGACGAGCGCCGCTCGCGTGCCCTGCACGGGCTGACCCGCACCCTGGTGGCGAACATGGTGACCGGCGTCACCGCCGGATACTCCAAGACGCTTGAGATCGTCGGTGTCGGCTACCGCGTGCAGGCCCGGGGCTCGGATCTGGAGTTCGCGCTGGGTTTCAGCCACCCGGTCGCGGTGAAGGCTCCCGAGGGCATCAGGTTCGAGGTACAGACGCCGACCCGTTTTGTTATCCACGGGATCGACAAGCAGCAGGTCGGCGAGGTGGCAGCCAAGATCCGGCGGTTGCGCAAGCCCGACCCGTACAAGGGCAAGGGCGTGCGGTATCAGGGCGAGGTCGTCCGCCGCAAGGTCGGCAAGTCCGGGAAGTAGAGGAACGGATCATGGCTGTCAGTGTCAGCGCCCAGCGGCGTACGGCGAAGTTCCGCCGGCACGCGCGGATACGCAAGAAGGTCTCGGGCACGCCCACCCGCCCGCGTCTCGTGGTCACCCGCTCGACCCGTCACATCTACGCCCAGGTCGTCGACGACGTCGCCGGCCACACCCTGGCTTCGGCGTCCACGCTGGACCTGGCGTTGCGTACCGTGGATGGCGACAAGACCGAGCTGGCGAAGGCTGTCGGCCAACTGGTCGCTGAGCGCGCTCGCAAGGCCGGCGTCACCGCGGTGGTCTTCGACCGCGGCGGGCGGACCTACCACGGGCGGATCGCCGCGCTGGCGGACGCCGCCCGGGAAGGCGGGCTGGAGTTCTGATGCCTCGGGCCTGCATGCGCGGACATTCAACGAACAGGGAGATTCACTGATGCCAGGCCAGCAGCGCCGCGGAGGCGGCTCCGGCGGCTCTGACCGTCGGGAACGCCGCGACCGCCAGGGCGGCGGTCCGGCCCAGGACAAGAACGCATACGTCGAACGAGTGGTCGCCATCAACCGGGTGGCGAAGGTCGTCAAGGGTGGTAGGCGGTTCAGCTTCACCGCTCTGGTCGTGGTCGGGGACGCCGACGGCACCGTCGGCGTCGGCTACGGCAAGGCCAAGGAGGTGCCGGCCGCCATCGCCAAGGGTGTGGAGGAGGCCAAGAAGCACTTCTTCAAGGTGCCGCGGATCGGCTCGACGATCCCGCACCCGATCCAGGGCGAGGCCGCCGCGGGGATCGTGCTGCTCAAGCCGGCTTCCCCTGGTACCGGTGTCATCGCCGGCGGCCCGGTCCGCGCGGTGCTGGAGTGCGCGGGCGTCCACGACGTGCTGTCGAAGTCGCTCGGCTCGTCGAACCCCATCAACATCGTGCACGCCACTGTCGCGGCGCTGCGGGGCCTGATGCGCCCCGAGGAGATCGCCGCCCGCCGTGGCCTGCCCATCGAGGACGTGGCGCCGCCGGCGATGCTGCGTGCCCGCACGGTCGGGGCCGGTGCCTGATGGCCCGCCTGAAGATCACACAGATTCGTTCGGAGATCGGGGGGACCCGCAACCAGCGTGAGACGCTGCGGACCCTCGGCCTGCGCCGGATCAACGCGACGACCGAACGGGACGACCGGCCGGAAGTGCGCGGGATGATCGCTACTGTGAGTCATCTCGTCAGGGTCGAGGAGGTGGACGCATGAGCGAGCTGACCAAGGCAACCGAGCCGGAGACCGCCGATGCCCGGCGAGAGTCCGGTCTGAAGATCCACCACCTGCGGCCTGCGCCGGGTGCCCACAAGGCAAAGACCCGGGTCGGCCGTGGTGAGGCCTCCAAGGGCAAGACCGCCGGTCGCGGCACCAAGGGCTCCAAGGCCCGCAAGCAGGTCCCGGCCCGCTTCGAGGGCGGCCAGATGCCGCTGCACATGCGGGTGCCCAAGCTCAAGGGGTTCCGCAACCGCTTCCGCACCGAGTACCAGGTCGTCAACGTCGCGACGCTCGCCGAGCTGTTCCCCGACGGGGGCGAGATCGGCGTAGACGATCTTGCCAGGGCCGGTGCCGTCCGTCGCAACAGCCTGGTCAAGGTGCTCGGTGACGGGGAGATCGGGATCGCGCTGAGTGTGCGCGCCCACGCTTTCTCCGCGTCCGCCAAAGAAAAGATCACCGCTGTCGGCGGTAGCGTCACCGAGATCTAGGGTCACCGAGATCCAGGCCACATCCGGTGGGTGCTGGTCGGCGTGGGCACCGCCCGCGCGATCGGAGATCCACCGGATACGACCTGGTCCACCGGGGCCTCGGAGGCACTGGACGACTGCCCTCCGGCGTCCCGGTGTTCCGGCTGGCCATGGTCGCCGGGGGCTGGCGAGAGCCGTCGCGTCGCCTGGGTCCGCTGGCTTCGGGCGGCGCGCTGCCGTTACCCTTACCCCGAACGCCTCGAACGCCGAGGTTGATGCCTGATGTCGCCGGCTACCGGAGGTGGAAGACAGTTCCACACCCTTCCGCTTCCGCGGCGACCGGGCCGGATGGACCTGCCGCAGGCCCATGTCGGGACGAGTGGACCGTCTCTACTGTTACAGTCGGCACACCGCGCACCGCCGGTCCTATCCCCGGTCGGGGCAGTCGTCCACCGCGTGCGTTTGCCGTGACGATCAGCAGGAGGAGTCGTGCTCACCGCCTTCACACGGGCTTTCCGCACGCCTGACCTGCGCAAAAAGCTGTTTTTCACCCTCGGGATCATCGTTCTGTTCCGGATGGGCAGCGTACTGCCTTCCCCCGGGGTGTCGACCGGTGCGATCAACTCCTGCCTGTCCTCGGCGAGCGCCGACAGCAGCAACGTCTACTCGCTGATCAATCTGTTCAGCGGTGGCGCTCTGCTGCAACTGTCCATCTTCGCCCTCGGGATCATGCCGTACATCACGGCGAGCATCATCATTCAGTTGCTGGTCGTAGTGATCCCCAGGCTTGAGCAGCTCAAGAAGGAAGGCAGTTCGGGTGAGCAGAAACTCACCCAGTACACCCGTTATCTGACGATCGCGCTGGCCGTCCTACAGGCAACCGGCATCGTTGCCCTCGCCCGCAGCGGCAACCTGTTCCCCGGCTGCGCCGCGCCGATCATCCCGGACACCAGCCTGTTCCGGATCGCGGTCATCGTGGTCACGATGACCGCCGGCACCGCCCTCATCATGTGGCTGGGTGAGCTGATCACCGCCCGTGGGGTCGGCAACGGGATGTCCCTTCTGATCTTCACGTCGATCGCGGCGGCGCTGCCCTCCCAGGGCAGCCGGATTCTCCAGGTGGCCGGTGGCGTGGTCTTCGCCCTCGTCTGCCTGCTGGGGCTGGTGATCGTCGTGTTCGTCGTGTTCGTCGAGCAGTCGCAGCGCCGTATCCCGGTGCAGTACGCCAAGCGCCTCATCGGCCGCAGGATGTACGGCGGTACCTCGACCTACCTGCCCATCAAGGTCAACCAGGCCGGCATCATCCCGGTGATCTTCGCATCCGCGCTGCTGCAGCTGCCGCAGCTGCTCGGGCAGGTCTGGAGCAACAGGACCTTCCAGGACTTCGAGCAGCGCTATCTGGCTCGTGGCGACCACCCGTTGTATCTCGTCAGCTATGCCGCACTGATCATTTTCTTCACTTACTTCTACGTGGCCATCACTTTCAACCCGACCGAGGTGGCGGACAACATGAAGAAGTACGGCGGTTTCATCCCCGGCATCCGGCCAGGACGACCCACCGCGGAGTACCTCGATCGCGTGTTGTCCAGGATCACGCTCCCGGGCTCGCTCTTCCTCGGTGCCATCACGGTCCTCCCGCTGGCCCTGTTGAACCTCACCAAACAGCAGCCCTTCCCGTTCGCCGGAACATCGGTACTGATCATTGTCGGAGTGGGGCTGGAGACGGTGAAACAGATCGAAAGCCAGCTCATGCTCCGCAACTACGAAGGCTTCCTGCGGTAGTGCGCCTCGTACTGGTCGGACCGCCGGGCGCCGGCAAGGGCACCCAGGCCGCCTTCATCGCCCAGGCACGGTCGATTCCCAAGATTTCCACGGGCGACATCTTTCGGGCGAACGTCCGGGAGGGCACCGAGCTGGGGGTGCTCGCCAAGCAGTACATGGACGCTGGCGACCTCGTCCCCGACGAGATCACGATCGGCATGGTCCGCAACAGGCTGGCCGAGGACGACGCGGCCAAGGGGTTCCTGCTCGACGGTTTCCCCCGCAACGTGCCCCAGGCCGAGGTGCTGGGCCAGCTGCTCGAGGAGATGGGGACGCGCCTGGACGTCGTCCTGGAACTCGTCGTCGACGACGACGAGGTGGTGCAGCGCCTGTCCGGGCGGCGGACGTGCCGTAACTGTGGTCACATCTGGCACATCGACTTCGACCCACCCGCGGTGGAAGGTGTCTGCGACCGCTGCAACGGCGAGCTGTTCCAGCGGGACGACGACCGTTCCGAGACGGTACGCCACCGACTGGAGGTCTACGCCGAGCAGACCGCGCCGCTGGTCGCCTACTACGCGGCAAAGGGTCTGCTGGTCGGTATCGACGCGACCGGCCCGGTGGACAACGTCACCGACCGCGCTCTCGACGCCCTGCGCCACTACGCGAGCTGATGCCCGCCGACGCCTGTGTCGGCCCGCTGTCGCCGGCCCGCCCGGCCGGCTTGGCGCCACCCGCCCCGGTGTGAGCCTGGCCGCGCTGTGACCAGCACTGTGGAGCCGGCATACGGAAGCCGGCATGTGGAGCCGGCATCGTGGGGCGTCAGGGGTGGCTGGCTGTGGTGCTACCGACAACGCGGCAGGCACACTAGGGCGGGGTGGGGTACCGATGGCAAGCTCACGGACACGCCGCCAGGTGGCTCCGATAGCGTGTCCTCACTGTTCGCGCCACCGGAGGCGTACGGGACGGCCGCCGTCACAGGCGGATGAGACCACAGAGTTACGAGCGGTACCACAGGGTTACTAGGGATACGGACCGGGGCGACGAGCGTGGCGCGACGAGAACATGTCCAGATCAAGACCGCGGGCGAGATCGCGAAGATGCGGGTGGCGGGACTCGTCGTCGCGCGCGCCCTGGAAAAGCTGCGAGCGGCGGTCGAGCCGGGGATCACCACTGGTGATCTTGATGCGATCGCGGAGAAGTCGATCCGCGACGACGGCGGAATTCCCTCCTTCAAGGGGTATGGCCGGCCGCCCTTTCCCGCGTCGATCTGCGCGTCCATCAACGACGAGGTCGTCCACGGGATACCGCGCCGCGGGCGGGCGCTGCGCGAGGGGGACATCATCTCCATCGACTGCGGCGCGATCGTGGACGGCTGGCACGGAGACTCCGCGATCACGGTGCCGGTCGGGACGGTACCCCAGCAGTTCCTCGACCTGATCGAGGTATGCGAGCAGTCGCTGTGGCAGGGCCTGGCGGCCGCGCAGCTCGGCAGCAAGCTGACCGATATCTCGGCGGCGGTCGAGCACCACGTCCGCCCCCGGGGATACGGCATCGTGGACCACTACGGCGGCCACGGCATCGGGACCGAGATGCACCAGCCGCCGCACGTGCTCAACCACGGGCGGCCGGGCCGGGGGATCCGCCTGGTCGAGGGAATCGCGCTGGCGATCGAGCCCATGATCACGATAGGGCGGCCGGACACCCGAGTGCTCGGCGACGAGTGGACCGTCGCCACCACGGACGGCTCCTGGGCCGCGCACACCGAGCACACGGTCGCGGTGACCCCACGCGGCCCATGGGTGCTGACGGCCCTCGACGGTGGCGCGGCGAAGTTCGCCGAACTGGGAGTTGCCTGCGGCCAGCCGGTCGAAACGCCCGCGTCCTGACGCCATCTCCTGTTACTCATCCTCCCGTTACTCATCGTGATCTATCACTGGCGCGCTCGCCGTCATTCGGCCACCGTTGGCCCGGCAGCCGGTCGCTGCCGGTAGTGGGTCGGCCCGGCAGCCCGCGGTTGCCGGCGGGGGCCGGGCCGCCAACGGCAGTGAGGGAGCCAGATTGGCCCTTGACGGGTGGGCCACGTACACTTGAAAGCCGACGGCTAGCGGGGCATTGATGTTCGTCTGTGTCCACCGTCGGACACCCGAAGGTAGGACAGCGGAGGACATGCCGAAGAAGGACGGGGCCATCGAGATCGAGGGCCGAGTTGTGGAGCCACTCCCGAACGCGATGTTCCGGGTCGAGCTCCAGAACGGTCATCGAGTACTCGCCCACATCAGTGGCAAGATGCGTCAGCACTACATCCGGATCCTTCCAGAGGACCGGGTCGTCGTGGAGCTGTCGCCCTACGACCTGTCCCGTGGCCGGATCGTCTACCGCTACAAGTAAGCTCTCTGGCTACCGACGGCGTGCCCTGCTTCTCGGGCGCCGTCGGTAGCCTGGTGACACCCCAGACATTCGCAGGCGCACCTGAAGCGGCTGCGCAAGGGAGGTTCGTGCAGCCGTGAAGGTCAAGCCGAGCGTCAAGAAGATATGTGACAAGTGCAAGGTGATCCGTCGCCATGGCCGCGTGATGGTCATCTGTGACAACCTGCGCCACAAGCAGCGCCAGGGCTGACAGCCCCGTCGGGTGACCCCAGCGCAGGTGTCCGCGGTCACGGTCACCTGCGCTGGGCGACGCCCCTCCAAGCGTCACCAGGCCGCGGTATGCGGTATCCACCCCCGGTCGGAGGCCGGGGCCCGAGCCGGCACCCACGTCGCCGGTACGGGACGGAGACGCTCAAGACCTCCGGTAAAGGAAGGAAGCACCTGGCATGGCACGCCTTTCCGGCGTAGACCTCCCGCGTGACAAGCGGGTGGAGATCGCTCTGACCTACATATTCGGGATCGGCCGCAGCCGTTCCCTGGAGACTCTTGCCGCCACCGGGGTCAACCCCGACACGCGCGTCCAGGACCTGACCGACGAGGAGATCGTCCGGCTCCGGGAGTGGATCGACGCGAACTACCGGGTCGAGGGTGACCTGCACCGGGAGGTGCGTCAGGACATCCGCCGGAAGATGGAGATCGGCTGCTACCAGGGCCTGCGGCACCGGCGCAACCTTCCCGTCCACGGCCAGCGGACGCACACCAACGCGCGTACCCGCAAGGGCCCGCGCCGCGCCATCGCCGGTAAGAAGAAGGCCGGCAAGAAGTAAGCCAGTAGTCAGCCGCCCCGGCCGACATCCGTTGACGGTGGCCATGGCCGGGCGCTGACCGACGACCTCGTAAACGGAGATCACGAAAGCATATGCCGCCAAAGACGCGTGCCGCCGGCATCAAGAAGGTCCGGCGCAAGGAGAAGAAGAACGTCGCGCACGGCCACGCCCACATCAAGAGCACCTTCAACAACACGATCGTGTCGATCACCGATCCCAGCGGGAACGTGATCTCCTGGGCGAGCGCCGGCCACGTCGGATTCAAGGGATCGCGCAAGTCGACCCCCTTCGCCGCCCAGATGGCCGCGGAGAACGCCGCCCGCAAGGCGCAGGAACACGGAATGCGCAAGGTGGACGTCTTCGTCAAGGGCCCCGGCTCGGGACGAGAGACCGCGATCCGCTCCCTGCAGGCGGCCGGTCTCGAGGTCGGCGCGATCCAGGACGTCACCCCGACCCCGCACAACGGCTGCCGGCCGCCCAAGCGGCGCAGGGTCTGACCAGCGGGATCCGACGACACAGGATCTGACGACAGCAGTATCGCGGCTGCCGGTGGCGCGACACGGAGCATGACTGCGCCACCTCCGGTCTGGTTCGCGCCAGCAGCACCAGGGCCTCGAAGGCCTCCGATGGCGCGAAGAAGCACATCCTCGCGCCACCTCTGGCCGAAAAAGGAGAGAAGGATAAGCATGGCCCGCTATACCGGCGCGGACTGCAAGCGCTGCCGCCGTGAGAAGACGAAACTGTTCCTCAAGGGCAGCAAGTGCGAGTCGCCCAAGTGCCCGATCGAGATCCGCCCCTACCCGCCGGGCGAGCACGGCCGTGGCCGCACCAAGGACTCCGAGTACCTGCTGCAGAAGCGTGAGAAGCAGAAGTGCGCGCGCATCTACGGCATTCTGGAGAAGCAGTTCCGCGGCTACTACGACGAGGCCAACCGGCGCACCGGCAAGACCGGTGACGAGCTGCTGAAGATCCTTGAGTCGCGGCTGGACAACGTCGTGTACCGCGCCGGCTTCGCTCCTTCCCGGGACGCCGCGCGCCAGGCTGTCCGCCACGGCCATGTCGTGGTCAACGGCGGCAAGGTCGACATCCCCAGCTATCGGGTCAGCGAGAACGACATCGTCGAGATCGCACCCAAGGCGCGCGAGCTGACCCCGTTCATCATCGCTCGGGAGACCGCCGGCCAGCGCACTCCGCCGCCCTGGCTGGAGGTCATTCCCAGCCAGCTGCGGGTGCTGGTGCACTCGCTGCCGGCCCGTCAGGTGATCGACACCCAGGTGCAGGAGCAGCTCATCGTCGAGCTCTACTCCAAGTAGGCCGCGCCCGTCCGGGGCTCGCTGTCGGGCCCCGGTGCGGACGTCGCGTTCCAGATGGTCCACACTGGAACGAGTACGACGTGGACGGGACGGACAGAGGCCCCCTCCACGGGCTCCGACCGGAGCCACAGGTCACGGCGTCATATAGCGGTCGCCGTGTACGGAAGGACGTACCCCATGCTTATCGCCCAGCGTCCGACGCTGATCGAGGAGTCGATCTCGGAGTTCCGCTCGCGGTTCGTCATCGAGCCGCTTGAGCCGGGTTTCGGCTACACCCTCGGCAACTCGCTGCGCCGGACCCTGCTGTCCTCCATCCCCGGCGCGGCGGTGACCAGCATCCGTATCGACGGGGTGCTGCACGAGTTCTCCACCGTCCCCGGTGTGAAGGAGGACGTCACCGACCTGATCCTGAACCTGAAGGAACTGGTCGTCAGCTCGGAGAACGACGAGCCGACCGTGATGTACCTGCGCAAGCAGGGCCCGGGAGTGGTGACCGCGGCGGACATCGCTCCGCCGGCCGGCGTCGAGGTCCACAGCCTCGACCTGGCGCTGGCCACCCTCAACGACAAGGGCAAGCTCGAGATCGAGCTGACCGTCGAGCGCGGTCGCGGCTACGTCAGCGCCGCCCAGAACAAGCAGCCGGGGCAGGAGATCGGCCGGATCCCGGTGGACTCCATCTACTCCCCGGTGCTCAAGGTCACCTACAAGGTCGAGGCGACCCGTGTCGAGCAGCGCACCGACTTCGACCGGCTCATCGTGGACGTCGAGACGAAGCAGTCGATCTCGCCGCGGGACGCGATGGCCAGCGCCGGCAAGACGCTCGTCGGCCTCTTCGGCCTCGCGCAGGAGCTGAACGCCGAGGCGGAGGGCGTCGACATCGGCCCGTCCGCCGCGGACGCCGCGCTCGCCGCGGATCTGGCACTGCCGATCGAGGAGATGGACCTCACCGTCCGTTCCTACAACTGCCTCAAGCGCGAGGGCATCCACACCATCGGTGAGCTGGTGTCCCGCAGCGAGGCGGATCTGCTCGACATCCGCAACTTCGGGCAGAAGTCGATCGACGAGGTCAAGACGAAGCTCGCCGCGATGGCTCTCCAGCTCAAGGACTCCCCGCCCGGGTTCGACCCGCGGCACGCGGTGGACACCTACGGCACCGACACCTACTCGGCGGCTCCGTTCAGCGACTCCGCTGACGACAGCTCTGAGTTCGTCGAAACCGAACAGTACTGACGAACAGGCACCCAGAGAACAACAGCACCCAGCAGGCAGCACCGAAGAGGCAGCAGAGCTCAGCCCGAAGGCGGCGCGGTATCATTGCCGCGCCGCCCGATGGTCTGCATCTACTGATCTTCGTTTTTGCGTGATCGTCGACGGCGGTTGCGTGCCCCCAGGCGGTGGCCCGCCCACGAGCTCGGGGTCTTCCTAAGGATTCCGGCGAAGCCATCCGGCGGGATAGAAGGATCGAGGAGTACCTGTCATGCCCACGCCTACCAAGGGCCCCCGGCTCGGTGGCAGCCCCGCACACGAGCGGCTGTTGCTGGCCAACCTCGCCACCGCGTTGTTCGAGCACGGCGGCATCACCACGACCGAGGCCAAGGCGAGGCGGCTGCGCCCGTACGCCGAGAGACTGGTCACCTTTGCCAAGCGCGGCGACCTGCACGCCCGCCGACGTGTGCTCAGGTTCGTCCGCGACAAGTCCGTGGTGCACGTCCTGTTCACCGAGATCGGCCCACGCTACGCGGACCGCAACGGTGGCTACACCCGCATCGTCAAGCTCGGGCCCCGCAGGGGGGACAACGCCCCGCTGGCCCGTATCGAGCTGGTCGAGGCCCTGACGGTCGCTCAGCAGGCGATCCAGGAGGCCGAGCAGGCCCGAGGCACCCGCTTCGCTCCCCGTCGCCGCCCCACCGGCGCGACGGCCGAGGCCGCGGCCGATCTGGCGAAGGAGTCGCCCACCGCGGCAGCGGTTGCGGCCGAGGCCGAGGCGGCCGCCGAGGCGGAGGCGACCCTCACCGAGGCTGTTGTCGCCACGCCCGCTGACACCGATGCCGGTGCCGAGTCGGCGCAGGCGCTGTCGGTGGAGGAGAGCGCCGACGATACGCCGCAGACCCCCAAGGCCGACTGAGTCCGCAGGGGCGGCTGAGCTGTCAGGGGCGGCTACGCCTTCAGAGGCGACCGGGCCTGGCCGGCAGGCCGAAACCAGCTGAAGTCAGATGAGCGGTCGGGGGTCCGTCCCCTGGCCGCTCGTCTGATTTGGCCGCCGTCAGGCGCTGGCCCGCAAGGCGGCCTCCAGGCGTCAGTCGGACGGCACGGACTCCGTCCACGATCGTTCTGCGGGTCCTGGCCCAGGACGGGGCCTGATCCGGGCGACCGCGTCACCGGGTGCGTTTCCTGGCCGCATGGGCGCGTATCCGGCGGCAGACCTTTAATGATCTTCCTGGTGGTGTGTGCGCCTCTCCCGTCGATTCGCACGTCCCAACGCCCGCGCAGTGCTTCGGCAGATGACGCCTGGTCGCACGACGGTTGCGCTGGCCGCTTCGACGGGACCCGCGTCGCACCGGCCTACCGTCCGGCGGAGGATGATGGGTCTCATGTTTCGCGCGCCACCGTGATCCCGGTGATACCCGATGTGCTTACATCATCATCTTCTTTGTATCCTGCGGGACGATACGACCCGAAGTATGATCGGCGACCGTGTAACCCGAATCGTCAGGAAGCGGTGAGCGCTGTCGACGGCCTGCTCCGGCTACGCCTCGATCTCGCGTATGACGGGACCCCGTTCGCGGGGTGGGCGCGTCAGCCCGGGCAGCGCACCGTGCAGGGTGACGTCGAGGACGCGCTGATGCGGGTGGCACGGCTGCCGGCGGTCCGCCTCACCGTGGCCGGACGTACCGATGCCGGCGTCCACGCCCGCGGCCAGGTGGCCCATGTGGACATTCCCGACGACGTCCCGCTCGGCGGGCTTGCGCGCCGGCTCAACGGCGTACTCGACCGCGCTGTGCGGATCACGGCCCTGGCGCCGGCCCCGCCGGGTTTCGACGCCCGCTTCTCCGCGCTGTCCCGCCGCTACGTCTACCGGATCGGTGACGCGCCGTACGGGGTTGATCCGCTGCGCCGACACGACACGCTGGCCTGGCCGCGTCCCCTGGACGCCGAGCGGATGGCCGACGCGGCCCTGGCCCTGGTGGGGGAGCGCGACTTCGCCGCCTTCTGCCGGCGCCGGGAGGGCGCGACCACGGTGCGCACGTTGTTGCGCCTGGACGTGGCCCGGGTACCCGACGGCCACGACGGTGTGGTCGTCGCGGACGTGGAGGCGGACGCCTTCTGCCACTCCATGGTGCGGGCCCTGGTCGGGGCGCTGCTGGCGGTGGGGGAGGGGCGCCGCCCCCACCACTGGCCGGCGGACGTCCTCGCCCGCGGCGTCCGCGACCCGGCGGTGACGGTGGCCGCGCCCCACGGGCTGACCCTCGTCGAGGTCCGCTACCCACCGGACGCGGAGCTGGCGGCCCGGGCGGCGGTGACCCGGGCGGTGCGGGTGCCCACGAGCCCGTCCGGATAGCCGTCAGAGCAGCGGCGC
>NZ_CAAAFS010000316.1:0-45598 GCF_900634755.1 Protofrankia symbiont of Coriaria myrtifolia | reverse complement strand
AATCAGCGCGGCCCGTGGCCGGCCAGGACCCGCTGCGAGATCGGCTGGCTGGCCAGCAGGGCGAGGTCACGACGTGCCGTGGTCAGCGCCAGGTCGGTCGGGGCACCCTCGGCCCCGTCCGTGTAGGCCAGCTGGATCACGATCAGATAGTGCCCGCTCACGGGGGCGGTCCGCCAGGAGTTGTCACCGGCCGGGTTCGTCACCGTCGCGCCGGGAAGCGACTCGGCCGGCACCGGCAGGGCCGGTACACCGCCCCGGCCCTCGGTGACGGCCCTGGCCGCGTTCACGGCGGTGCTCGCGTCGTTCAGGACGAGTACCGAGGTGGCCGCGAGCACCCGACGTCCGGAGGTGTCCGGCTCGGACAGGTACACCGCCCGGACGAGCTGCCGGCACCGGTCACCCGAGAGCGTGTTGGTGAGCTCGCCGGTCAGGTCCGGGCAGCCCGCGTCCAGCTTGTGCGCCAGCCGGGTGTAGGTGTGCAGGTTGAGGGTGACCCGGGGGGAGCCGAAGAACTCGGCTGCCGTGACCGGATCGGAGTCCGTCCGGGCACTGTTGATGAAGCTGGGGTTGGCCGCCGGCGCGGTGCTGGCCGTGGCCGACGGGCCTTTGGCATCGTCCCGGTCGCGACCCGCCAGGACGGCGATGGCCGCGAGGAGCACGACCGCGACGGCACCGATGATCATGATCGGTCTGGTGAGGCGGCCGATGGACAGGCGCCGCCCACGGGGAGCCGTACCGCTGGCGGGGCCACGGCCGGCGTCGTCGGCGCCGGGTGCGGCTGCCCGTGGGACGAACGCGACCGTCTGGTTGCGCTGGTCGCGCGCGTCCCCCCCAACGGAGGGCACGCTTGCGGGGCTTTCGGGCGACGCCGGGGTGGCCGGCGCTGCCGCGGTTTCCGTCGAGGTCTCCGAATCCCCCGGCGGTGCCGGGGCTTTCAAGGGGTTCGGGACCGTCGGTAGCGCTGAGCTCTTCGAGGGGGACGAGGCCGCTGACGGTGCCGAGGCCCGCGGTGGGACCGGGGGCTCGGAGGGCTCCGGGGCTTCGGCCGGCAGCCGGGTCGTGGCGGGTGCCGGAGAGCCGGCTGCCGGCTTGCCAGCGGCGCCGTCCTTCCTGCCCACTGGCACCGTGTCCCTGCTTGGCGTCACGCCGCCTCCGCCTCCGCCGCCTGGCGTCTCCGGCGCTGTGCCGCTGGTGGGCGCCTTCGGCGCTGTGCCGCCGCCTGGCGTCTCCGGCGAGCCGCTGGCGCTGGTCGACGGTGCGTCGTCCGCCGGCTGGCCGGCCGCTGGTCGTTCGCCCGCTGGCTGTTCCGCTGGTTGCCCGTCCGCCGGCTGGTTGTCCCGCGGTGCGGAGTCGGTCTCGCGGGTCGTGGGCGGGGTGGCGGCTGGCATGAGCACACTGTCCAGCGGCTGGACCGCGACCGTCCTGTCGAAGATCCCGGCGTCGGACGTCCACACGGGTCTGCGGATGGAGGCCGGCAACGTGTTCAGCGGGCCGAACAGCGGGTCGTCCGCCGGTGGGACCCATGGAACCACTGGATCCACCGTCTCGGCTGGATCCACTGGATCCACAGCCTCGACGGCGTCTCCCGAGGCGCCTGGTGGCTGCTCTGGCTTCTCGTCCATCCCCCGTAGACTACGATGTCCGACAGATCTTCGTAATGTTGAATGATCATTATATGGATGATCAGTGCGTGGGGGTCTCCGGTCGGTCGTGCCGATCGCCTGGTAGCCTCAAAGACTGCCGCTCATGGCAGGTAGCGGGGTCCGTATTCGGTCGCGCATCCTGACGCAGCCGGCGGCTTCCGAGCCACTCACCTGAGCGACTCGAAGGCACGACACGCATCCGCTGACAAGAAAAGGCAGACCTGTGCGCACGTACCAGCCCAAGCCCACAGACGTCCAGCGTGCCTGGCATGTCATCGATGCCACGGACGTGGTGCTCGGCAGGCTGGCCAGCCAGGCCGCCCATCTGCTGCGTGGCAAGCACAAACCGACGTTCGCCCCGCACATCGACACCGGCGACTTCGTCATCATCGTGAACGCCGGCAAGGTGGCCCTCAGCGGCAACAAGCGCGAGCAGGCCAAATACCATCGCCACTCCGGCTATCCCGGCGGTCTGCGCAGCGTCTCCTACGGGTTGCTGCTGGACACCCGGCCGCAGCTCATCATCGAGAAAGCCGTCAAGGGCATGCTGCCGAAGAACAAGCTGGGCCGGGCGCAGGGCACCAAGCTGAAGGTCTACGCCGGGCCGACGCATCCGCACCAGGCCCAGCAGCCCCAGCCGTTTGAAATCACCCAGGTCGCGCAGTAAGCCGCGGACCATCTGACCAGGAAGGACAGACGACGTGGCTGTCGTGACCGACACCCAGGGCAATCCCCGCGCCACCGGCCGGCGCAAGGAGGCCGTTGTCCGGGTACGCCTGCTGCCAGGCAGCGGCAAGTGGATTCTCAACGGGCGCTCCCTGGAGGACTACTTCCCCAACAAGGTGCACCAGCAGCTGGTCAACGAGCCGCTCAAGGCGGTGGACCGGGCCGAGTCCTACGACGTGGTCGCGCGGCTGCATGGCGGTGGGGTCTCCGGCCAGGCCGGCGCGCTGCGGCTCGCGCTCGCCCGGGCGCTGATCACCGCTGAGGAGGAATCCCGCCCGGTGCTGAAGAAGGCCGGTTTCCTGACCAGGGACGCCCGGGTCAAGGAACGGAAGAAGTACGGCCTGAAGAAGGCCCGGAAGGCACCCCAGTACAGCAAGCGCTGACGTTCCGGGATCGCCCCCGCTTCGTCCTGCTCGTTCGGACCGTTCGTTCGGAATATCGTTTGCGCGCTCCGTAGCCCGCGTGGCATCCACCCGGGCTACGGAGCGCGCGTCTATGCTTCTCCTTGCGTGTTCGCATACCCCAGGCGTGTCCTGGGGTGACGAGCGTGTGATCGAGCTTCTTCGCACGCGTCCGGAAGCTCCCAGGGCATTCGCCGGGCCGAGGAGCGTGTACGAAGAGCGCGTTCGCGCTTTCCCTCGCGCGCCCGCGGGCCGTCACGATGCCGGTGGCCTGGCGAGCGTGCGGCCATGGTCTTCATTCATGCCCTCGACAGGTCCCGGGGAATCCGGCGGGACCGCGGTCCGCGGGTGACGTCCGACACGGGATGAGCTGACGGCGGTGACCACATGGTGAGGCTTTTCGGTACCGACGGCGTTCGCGGGGTCGCCAACGTCGATCTCACGGCCGAACTGGCGCTGGGGCTGTCGGCGGCAGCCGTGGGGGTGCTCACCGAGCATCGTCCGCCCGGCTCCGGGCGCCCGACCGTGGTGGTCGGACGGGACACCCGTCCCTCGGGGGAGTTCCTGGAGGCTGCGGTCGTCGCCGGGCTCGCCTCGGCCGGCGCGGACGTGCTGCGCATCGGGGTGGTTCCCACGCCCACGGTGGCGCACGCGGTCATCAGTTCGGGGGCAGACCTCGGCGTGATGCTCTCGGCAAGCCACAACCCGATGCCGGACAACGGCATCAAACTGTTCGCCGCGGGCGGGCAGAAGCTGCCGGACGAAATCGAGGACGAGATCGCCGAACGCCTCGCCGCGCCGGTGCCCAACCGTCCCACCGGTGCGGCCATCGGCCGGGTCCGCGACGATCAGGCCCTTGTCGAAGGGTACGCGCGGTTCCTGCTGGCGGCCGTTCCCGCCGCGCTGACCGGCCTGCGGGTCGTGGTCGACTGCGCACAGGGAGCCGCGTACACGCTGGCGCCGCGCGTGCTGCGGGACGCCGGGGCCGACGTGGTCGCCCTGCACGCGGACGGGGACGGCACCCGGATCAACGACGGTTGCGGCGCCACCCATCTTCAGGCCCTCCAGGCGGCGGTGCTCGAACACGGCGCCGACGTCGGTATTGCGCACGACGGCGACGCCGACCGGTGCCTGGCCGTGGACGCCAACGGCGAGATCGTCGACGGCGACCAGATCCTCGCCCTGTCCGCGCTGGGGCTGCGCGAGCACGGCGAGCTCACCGACGACACGGTCGTGGTGACGGTGATGTCGAACCTGGGCTTCCACCACGCAATGCGGGATGCCGGGATCAACGTGGTCGCGACCCCGGTCGGCGACCGCTACGTCCTGGAGGCCATGCGCGAACGAGGGCTTGCCCTCGGCGGGGAGCAGAGCGGGCACGTCCTCTTCCTCCAGCATGCGACGACCGGGGACGGGCTGCTGACCGCCCTGCAGGTGCTCGGCCGGATGGCCGAGACGCAGCGTCCGCTCGCGGAGCTCGCCAAGGTCATGACGAGGCTGCCGCAGGTGCTCGTCAACGTCTCGGGTGTGGACCGGTCGAAGGTGTCCACGTCGCCGGAGCTCGCCGCCGCGGTCGCCGCGGCCGCGGCCGAGCTCGGGGACGACGGCCGGGTCCTGCTGCGTCCGTCCGGCACGGAACCGCTGGTCCGGGTCATGGTGGAGGCGCCGACCGGGGAGCAGGCCCAGGCGGTCGCCACCCGCCTGGCCGCGATCGTCCGCGACGCCCTGGGCTGAGGAGCCCTGGTTGAGGCGTCCTGGTTGAGGAGCCCTGGTTGAGGAGCCCTGGTTGAGGCGCCCACCGCGCTGCCCGCGGGCTCGCGCGTCCGAAGCGCTATTACCAGCGGCGAACGCGGCTATTACCGTCAGCGAACGCAAAGGCACGTAATGAGTCCTCTCCGGTGGGCCCGGGCCGCTGATTGCGTACGCTGACCGCATGTGTGGGATCATCGGGTACATCGGGGGACAGCCCGCGCTCGAGGTGGCTCTGGCCGGGCTTCGCCGGTTGGAATACCGGGGCTACGACTCGGCGGGCGTGGCCGTGGTCGTCGACGGCGGGCTGCATACTCTGCGCAGAGCGGGCAAACTGGCCAACCTGGAAAAGGCGCTGGCCGAATCGGCGACCAGCCCGCGGGGAACCGTCGGTATCGGTCATACCCGCTGGGCGACGCACGGCGGGCCGACGGACACCAACGCGCATCCGCACACCGACTGCACCGGCGCCATCGCCGTGATCCACAATGGGATCATCGAGAATTTCGCGAGCCTGCGGGCCGGCCTCGAGCGCGACGGGCACGAACTCGCCAGCGAGACCGACACCGAGATCGTCGCGCACCTGCTGGAGGACGAACTCGCCGCGGTGAGC
Organism: Protofrankia symbiont of Coriaria myrtifolia; assembly: GCF_900634755.1. NCBI lineage: Bacteria > Bacillati > Actinomycetota > Actinomycetes > Frankiales > Frankiaceae > Protofrankia > Protofrankia symbiont of Coriaria myrtifolia. The sequence continues at coordinate 40,466 of NZ_CAAAFS010000316.1, read as the reverse complement.
GCCCCGGACGGGACCGCTGGGGCTGGGGCCGCTGAGGGAGCCGAGACGGCCGGGGCGAGCCGGCTGACCGAGGCCTTCCGCCGGGTGTGCCGCCGTCTGGAAGGCGCCTTCACGCTGGTCGTGGTGCACCGGGACCATCCCGACGTGGTGGTCGGGGCGCGGCGCAACAGCCCGCTCGTGGTCGGCGTCGGCGCCGACGAGACCTTCCTGGCCAGTGACGTCGCGGCCTTCATCGCGCACACCCGCAGCGCCGTGGAGATCGGCCAGGACCAGATCGTCGAGGCCCGCCGCGATGGCGTGACTATCACCGACTTCGCCGGCAACCCGGTCGAGGGCCGTCCGTACCACGTCGACTGGGACGCCAGCGCCGCGGAGAAGGGCGGCCACCCCTACTTCATGCTCAAGGAGATCAGCGAGCAGCCGACCGCCCTCGCCGACACCCTGCGTGGACGCCTCTCCAACGACGCCGAGATCGTCCTCGACGAGGAACGCCTGTCCGCCCAGGACTTCCGTGACGTGGACAAGGTGTTCATCGTCGCCTGCGGCACGGCCTACCACGCCGGACTCATCGCCAAATACGCCATCGAACACTGGACGCGGCTGCCCTGCGAGGTGGAGATGGCCTCGGAGTTCCGCTACCGCGACCCGGTCCTGGACCGTTCCACGCTTGTCGTGGCCATCAGCCAGAGCGGTGAGACGCTCGACACCCTGATGGCGGTCAAGCACGCCCGGGAGCAGAAGGCCCGGGTGCTGGCGATCTGCAACACGAACGGGTCGACGATCCCGCGGGAGTCCGACGCCGTCCTGTACACCCGCTGCGGCCCCGAGGTCGGGGTGGCCTCGACGAAGACCTTCCTCGGCCAGGTGGCCGCGTGCCTGCTGGTCGGGTTGTACCTGGCGCAGGTCCGGGGGGTGCTCTACGGCGACGAGGTCGCCCGGTACGTCGAGAAGCTGCAGGCCATGCCCGCCCTGGTGCGCCAGACCCTGGCCACGATCGAACCGATGCGGGCGCTTGCCCGCACCCTCGCCGACGCCAGGGCCGTGCTCTTCCTCGGCCGGCACGTCGGCTATCCGGTCGCTCTGGAGGGCGCTCTCAAGCTCAAGGAGCTCGCCTACATGCATGCCGAGGGTTTCCCGGCCGGGGAACTCAAACACGGCCCGATCGCGCTCGTCGAGGAGGGGCTGCCGGTCGTCGTCGTGGTGCCGTCTCCGCGGGGGCGTTCGCACCTGCACAGCAAGATTGTTTCCAACATCCAGGAGGTTCGGGCCCGCGGTGCGCGGACCATCGTCATCGCGGAGGAGGGCGACACCGTTGTGGAGCCCTACGCCGAGCATCTGATCCGGGTGCCGGCGACGCCGACCTTGTTCGCCCCGCTGGTGACGACGCTGCCGTTGCAGGTCTTCGCCTGCGAGCTGGCTCTCGCCCGCGGCCTCGATGTCGACCAGCCGCGAAATCTCGCCAAGTCCGTCACCGTCGAGTAGCCACCGCGGGCGGGTCGTCGCGAGGCCGGTGCCGACCGGATCCTGTACAGGACGGCTGGGACCGGGCTGACGAGGACGGGACGGTCTGTCCCAGCTTCCGTTCCCAGCTCGTCGCGTATCCGCGCTGACCAGGCTTTGTTCGTGCCGGCCGGGCCTGTCGCCCGATGGTGGGCGGATAAGGTGGTGGGGCGGATGTGCCGGCCCTGGTTCATCCAGGTGGTGAACGGTATATCTCCGTTGGGCTCGCTGCGTCGGGGTCGCTGCGCCGAGGCCTCGCCACCGATCTGTTCCACGGATCCGCTCCGCTGATCTACGGGGTCCTGTTGAGGATTCATCGAGGGATCGTCGGGAGCAGCATGACAAGTTGTCGAATATTTGGTTTTCGGAGTGAAATCGGCGACAAATCCGGCTGGCTGGCGTTCTTCTGTTGACCTGAGTCAATGCCGGCTAAGAAACTTTCTCCAGGCTCACGGACGGGCCGGTCGGCTCCCCGGGCATGAGGAGCGCCGCCCGAGGGCCGTAAGGGGAACAGAACCGGAACAAAATCAGATGCACCGGCTCCCGCGAGCGATTCGGGCGGCCCAGCTCCCGCGGATGACTGGACTGGTTCTCGAGCCCGCCCGGCCGGTAAAGCCGATCCGACGGGCTCGCCGGGCGCGGGAAGAACATGATCGCGCCGCTGCTGACCCGCCGACCACGGTCAGCCGCGGGCGTGTGGCCCACGGTTGACCACCGGCCGCTGTCGCCGTCCGTACCGCGGGCGTGTCCACGGGTGGTCCGGCCAGCCGATGATCATCGGGATCGTATGGCTGGATCGTCCGCCCGTTCGTGCACGCCCCGCCCTGGCGGTCCAGGTCCCGTATCCGACGGGACTGTCGACCGTCGCCGCGGGCGCCGTGACCCCGCGTCCGCGGCGACAGGCCGCTACCGGCGGCGGTGGGCTGTCGGGAGGAAACATCCCTTCTGGTCGTCTGGTAGGCCTCCCGCGTGGATGTCTCTGTCGGTGGACGTCGAGGGACGCACTACAGCCCGTGGCCGCTGGGCTCGGTTCAGGCCGGGTCGGGACCGGGACTCATCCGATCGGATGCGGACGCCGCCAGCGTGCCGCGGCCTCGCGCAGATCCATGGCCAGGACGTCGTTGACGGCGGCACTGGTCGACCACCAGGTCGACCAGTGCCGGCCCGTCCAGGCTCTCGAGGAAGTCACGCAGGTCGATGGGCTGGCCGTCGGCGTCGTAGAAGCCGTCGTCGCTGTCCTCGTCGGGGTCGATGGCGCCCGTGGCCACCAGCGCCAGCGCGACGGCGTGCGCGCAGAACTGTTCGACGGCGCCGGTCGGACAGGTGCAGGTCGAGCCCGGTGTTCCGTCGATCACCGAGAGCTGGGTGTGGGTGAGCTGGTCGCCGTCCACGGTGCCGGACGCGCTGCTCGGCCGGATTCTCAGGTCGCCGACCCGTCCCTGCAACGCGAGGGCGACGCCGCGGGTGAACTCGCCCAGGCCCGCAAGGCGCGCGCACTCGTCCTCGTCGAAGACTGCATGCAACGGTGTGATGGCGATGTCGTCATGTCCGTTTGGCCCCGACTGGTTGACGATCATCGGGTAATTCTACGAGACATGCCGTCTGCGGGTACGCGGCCCTGGCGGTCGGCCACAGCTCACGGCCCTGGTGCGCGGCCCTGGCGGTCGGCCCGGTCCACTGTCGCGGCGCACGGACGACGTGATCCCGCGACGGCCGTGCGCTCGCGCCACAGCCGCGACCGGTGACCGGCCGTGGCACGAGCCGCCGCCGTGCCCGTGCCTGGCAGGCTCGGGCGCACGGCCGTGGCGCCCGTTGCCGCGGAAAGCTGACCACAAGCGCTGCGACGTGGCCGCTGGCCGTCTGCCGAGGACCATCGTCTCCGCGTGGGTACCGGCCGGTTGTCCGTGGGCATCGAGGGGACGGGCGGGACGGCCCGCCGGGAAAGACGAGAGCATGGCGGCATGAGGTCTGCGCACACCGTCGCTCAGGTCCGTCAGGCCGAGGCGCGGCTGCTCGCCAGCCTGCCCCCGGGCCTGCTGATGCAGCGGGCCGTGCACGGGCTGCTGTCCCACGCGGCCCGCCGACTCGGGCGAGTGTACGGCGCCCGGGTCGTTGTGCTGGCCGGTGGCGGCGACAACGGCGGCGACGCGCTGTGGGCGGGCGCGCGGCTGGCCGCCCGGGGCGCCCGGGTGGACGCGCTCGCCCCGGGCCGGACGCATCCCGCCGGGACGGCGGCGCTGCTCGCCGCGGGTGGCCGCCTGCACACGGTGCCCGGCCCCGAGCCGGCTGACGGGCAGCCGCCGGGGCCTGGGACACCGGCCGGTGACGACACGGCCGCACGGCTGCTCGCCACGGCCGACCTCGTCCTTGACGGTCTGCTCGGTATCGGTGGCAAGGGCGGTCTGCGGCCGGGGTACGCCTGGCTGGCGGTACGCGCCCCCCGGGAACGGACCGTCGCCGTGGACGTCCCGAGCGGGGTGGACAGCGACACCGGGGCGGTGGTCGGCCCGGCGATCCACGCGAGCAGCACGGTGACCTTCGGCACCTACAAGCGTGGCCTGCTGGTCGGGGCCGGGGCGGAGCACGCGGGCGAGGTGGAACTGGTCGACATCGGTCTCACCCTCCCGGCCGCGGACCTTGTCGCGCTGGACGACGCAGACGCGGACCTCCTCCTGCCCGTCCCCGCGTCGACGGACTCCAAGTACACCCGCGGGGTGCTGGGCCTGGTCGCGGGCAGTGACAGCTACCCGGGTGCGGCCGTGCTCGCCACCGGCGGGGCGCTGCGCGCGGCCGCGGGCTACCTGCGGGTGGTCAGCACCCGGGTGGCCGCCGACCACGTACGCAGGGCGCATCCCGAAGCGGTCGTCACCGAGATCGACCCCGGTGACGCCGACGCCGTCCTCGCGGCCGGGCGGGTACAGGTGTGGGCCGTTGGTTCGGGGCTGCCCGCGGACGGGCACACCGCCCGGATCGTGGCCGCCCTGCTGACCGCCGACGTTCCCCTGCTGCTCGACGCCGGCGCTCTGGGCGTGCTGGCCCAGGATGCCGGATACGCTCGCGCGCTGCGGGAGCGCGCCGCGCCGACCCTGCTCACACCGCACGAAGGCGAGTTCGTCCGGCTCGTGGCGGCACTCGGCTGGAACACGGAGACGACCGTGGGCGAACTGGCCGCGGACCGGCTCGCGGTGGTGCGCCGCTGCGCTGCCGAACTCGGCGCGACCGTTCTGCTGAAGGGCAATCGCACCCTGATCGTCGACCGGGACGGGCTGGCACGGGTGAACACCACGGGCACGCCATGGCTTGCCACGGCCGGCAGCGGGGACGTCCTGACCGGCCTGTGCGGCTCGTTGCTCGCCGGTGGCCTCGATGCGCTGGACGCTGGCAGCGTGGGCGCCCATCTGCACGGCCGGGCGGCCTCGCGCGCGGGCCGTCCGCTGGCGGCGTCCGACCTGCCCGCGCTGCTGCGGCAGCGCCGGACGCGGTGACGGCCGGGGGCCGACATCGACAGTCGTGGCTCCTTGCGTCCGTTGTCCTGTCTGTCGCACGGCTCCTCCTGTTAGTGATCAGTTGTTAGTGATCGGCGGCTTCCGGTTGCCTGGGCCTCGTGGCCTGGCGTCCGCGGCGTGACGGACCGGCCGCCGGAGCACCGGGAGGCAGCCTGTGGCCGCGGGGATCCCGGGCGCGGAAAAGCGTGATCGTGCTGTCTGTCGTCGCCGGGGTGAACAGCCCAGGGCGATACCCCGACGGTGCGCTCCGTGTCCCCGGTGCGCCAGCCCCGCGGCGCACCTGTGGACAACCGGCTGTTGTCCACAGCCCCGGCCGGCGGCCTCGGCAGGGCACCGTCGGCTGTGCTGTCATCGACATCCCGGCGCTGACATCCCGGCCGGGCCCGGCCGTCGCAGCACGCCACGGTCCACCGGCCGTGACGAGGTGAGGTGAAATGATCTCAGGGTCTCCCGCTCGGGCACCGGCGACTCCGACGATCTTGTTACCGTCGAAGTGCGGCGCGCCACGACATCCCGACACGGGTCGACACAACTGGCCGAACAGGTCAGGAAGGCTCCGGATGACAACGCAGAGTGAAGGTTTGCGCGCCTGCGCCATCGTGGACCTGGACGCGGTCCGTGCGTCGGTGGCGACCCTGGTCGCCCGCGCCGGGAACGCCGCGACCATGGCGGTGGTGAAGAGCGACGGCTACGGGCACGGGATGTCCGCGTGCGCACGCGCCGCTGTGGAGGCGGGCGCGAGTTGGCTCGGGGTCGCCGTCATCGAAGAGGGGCTCGCGTTGCGTGCCGCCGGTTTCACTGTCCCGGTCTTCGCCTGGCTCACCGCCCCGGGAGAACCGCTCGCCGACGCGCTCGCCGCCGACATCGACCTCTCCGCGTCGGCTCCCTGGATGCTGGCGGAGATCGCCGCGGCTGCCCGACACACCGGCCGGCGAGCCCGCGTCCACCTCAAGGCCGACACCGGCCTGGGCCGAGGCGGCGCCACCGAGGCGGACTGGCCATCCCTGTGCGACGCGGCGGCGGCGCTGGCCGCCGAGGACCTGATCGAAGTGACTGGCGTGTGGAGCCATCTGGCCTTCGCCGACTCGCCCGGCCATCCGACCGTCCGCGGCCAGATCGGGCGTTTCGCCGACGCGGTCACCATCGCCGAGAAGACCGGTCTGCGTCCGCAGGTGCGTCATCTGGCCAATTCGGCGGCGACGCTGGTCAGCCCGGATGCCCGTTTCGACATGGTACGTCCGGGAATATCCGTGTACGGGCTGTCGCCAGGGCCGCAGGTCGGTTCGCCCGCGGCCCTGGGCCTGCGTCCGGCCATGACGTTGACCGCCCGGCTCGCGCTGGCCAAACGGGTACCGGCGGGCAGCGGGGTGTCCTACGCCCACCGGTACACCACCGCCGTGGCGTCGACCCTTGGACTGGTACCGCTCGGGTACGCCGACGGCGTCCCGCGGGCGGCCGGCAACACCGCCGAGGTGCTGCTCGCGGGCCGACGCCGGCGGATAGCCGGAACCGTCTGCATGGACCAGTTCGTGGTCGACGTCGGCGATGATCCGGTCCAGGCCGGCGACCAGGTGATCCTGTTCGGGTCGGGGGAGCACGGCGAACCCACCGCACAGGACTGGGCGGACGCCCTCGGCACGATCAACTACGAGATCGTCACCAGGGTCGGTGTCCGGGTGCCCCGCGTCCACCTGAACGCCTCCGACGGGCCGCGGGGCACCGGCCGGCAGGCCCCAGGCGGGCCGGGCGCCGCCCGGCCCGCTCCCGGAATGGCCGGCAGCGCGCCGGCCGCTGTCGGCCCGTCTGATGCCGGTCTGTCCGGCGCTGGTTCGTCCGGTCCAGGCCTTCCCGGTGCCGGCCCGTCAGCGCCAGGATGGCTCCCGTCATGAGCGCTTCCCTGGAAACAGACGGTGTGAAAGCGGGCGGTGCGGGCGGCGCCGCACGGGCCACGGTGGCCGATCGGCTCCTCGGTATCGGCGGCGGTGTCGTCCGGGTGAGCCGTGCCATCACCTGGACGCGGGCGGCCCGGGCGGCGGGGGTCACGGGCCTGGTCACGGCGGCCGTCATAGGCACGGCGGCGGAACGGCGGCTGGCGCGTATCCGTGCCGAGCGGGCCGGCGCGGCCGAGGAGGAGCCGGTCGACCCGGTCGGCGGACGGCCGACCACGGTGATCACCTCTGACGGGGTGCCGTTACACGTGGAGATCGTCGGCGACGCCGACGCACCGCTCACCATCGTGTTCGTGCACGGCTTCTGTGTCAGCCTCGACTGCTGGACGTTCCAACGCCGGGACTTAGCCGACTGCGGTCGGCTGGTGTTCTACGACCAGCGGGCACACGGCGCATCGGGCTCCTCGGAGCTCGCGGGGTGCACGATCGACCAGCTTGGTGACGATCTGTACCGGGTGCTTGGCGAGGTGGTGCCGACCGGCCCGGTGGTGCTCGTCGGGCACTCGATGGGCGGGATGACGATCCTCGCGTTGGCCGACGCCCACCCGGAACTGTTCGAGGACCGGATCGTCGGGGTTGCCCTCGTGTCGACCAGCGCCGGTAGCCTGGCGACGGTCACCTTCGGTCTGCCCGCGACGGCCACGCTGGCGCTGCGCGCCTGCCTGCCCGGCCTCGCGATCGGCATGCGCTACGCCCCGTCGCTGCTGGAACGGGGCCGCCGCCACAGCGGTGACCTGGCCTGGGTCATCACCCGCCGGGTCGGCTTCGGCTCGAGCGAGGTGGAACCGGCCGTGGTGTCGCTCCTGGAGAAGATGGTGACCGCCACGCCGCTGCACGTGGTCGCGGCCTTCTTACCCGCGCTGGTCTCTCACAACAAGCTGCTTGCCGCGGCGGTGCTGGTGACGACGCCGACACTGATCCTCGTCGGTGACGCCGATGTGATGACCCCGGTGGAACACAGCCGTACGCTCGCCGCAGCGCTCCCCGAGGCGGACCTGGTGGTCGTGCCCAACGCCGGCCACAGCGTCCTCCTGGAGCGCCCGGACGAGGTCAACGCGGCGCTGCGTACCCTCATCCAGCGGGCGAGGGTACGTCGGCCGCACCCGGACAACCCGATCGTGCCCGCTCCCCGGGACCACGGGACAGACGACATCCGCGCATGAGTACTCCGCGGCCGACGCCCGTGGGTACGACAGCGGCGACGCCGTCCGGCGGCCCTGACCAGCCCTTGATGTCGACGCCTGTGCGTCGTGGGGTGTGAGCGGGACGGGACACGGACCCGCCGCGGCGGCGACACCACCGGTACGACAGCCTCTGGTGTGAACGGAGCCGGACAGGACATGGACGGCAGGTATCGCCCACCAGCGTCCGTGGGGACGAAGTTGTGGCCCGAGGGCGTGAACATGACGGCCTGAACGTGATGGCCTGGATGTGACGGCATGCGTGCGACAGGTGTGAGCGTGATCTCGTGAGGTGGATGTTGTGAGTGGCCCGGATACACCCCTGCCCCCTCGTGCCTCCCCGCGCGCCGGCGTTGTTGTGGCCAGGGCCAGGAGCAGGGGAGGCGGGCTGGTGGTCGAGGCCGAGGAGGCCGATGACACCCGCGAGGTCGGCAGGCGGCTGGCCGCCGTGCTGCGCGCGGGCGACCTCGTGATCCTCGCCGGGCCGCTCGGCGCCGGCAAGACCGTGTTCGTCCAAGGTGTTGCCGCGGGCCTGGGCGTTGCCGGGGCGGTCACCTCCCCAACCTTCGTGATCGCCCGGGTGCACCGGGGCGGCCGGGTGCCCCTGGTGCATGTGGATGCCTACCGCCTGGGCGGGCTCGCCGAGGTCGAGGACATCGATCTCGATGCCGACGTCGAACGGTCCGTGACCGTGGTCGAATGGGGCTCGGGCCTGGTGGAGGGGCTGGCCGGCACACATCTACGGGTGGAGATCGCCCGTCCCGAGGACGCGGCACCGGCGTCTCCCACCGCCACGGACACCTCCGTCAGTGACGCCTCCATCAGCGCGGACGCCGGTGACAGCGTGGGTGCCCCGGCCAGCGCGGAGGCCGCCGGCGCCGCTGATACGGGTGGGGTGCCCGATGCCGGGGGACAGCGCGTGATCCGCATGGCTGGCAGCGGCGGGGACTGGCCGCGGCGCCTGTCGTTGTTGGTGCCGTTGCCATCGTCGGCGGGACGGCAGTGAGCCCGCCGGTTCCGCCGACTTCGTCGGCTCTGCCGGCCTCGCCGCACCGGCCGGAGCCGAGCCGTCCATGATGGATCATGGAGTGATTTCGCGGTTGGTGACCAGCTAGGCTGGCGGACGTGCTGCTCATCGCTCTTGACACGGCGACACCCGCCTGCTCCGTCGCGCTCGTCGACGTAGCTCACGGGTACCCGCCCGGCTTGTCGGACGCGGCAGCCACGCCGGCCACGGCCGGACAGCCCGCGGTGACCGAGGCCGACGGGTCCGAGGCGAGGGCGGTCGTGGGAGGGCAGGCCGTCGTCGTGACGGGCCGGGCGGCGCGCCAGGTCGTCGATCCGCGACGGCATGCCGAACTGCTCGTACCGCTGGTCCGGGAGGTTCTCGACGAGGCGGCGGTACGTCCCGCCGATCTCGACGGCGTGGTGGTGGGCCTCGGGCCCGGCCCGTTCACGAGCCTGCGGGTGGGGGTGGTGACCGCGGGGGCATTCGCGGACGCTCTCGGTAAGCCCGCCTATGGCATCTGTTCGCTCGACGGTGTCGGCGCCGGCCTCACGGGCCGGGTGGCCGTGGCGACCGACGCGCGACGCCGTGAGGTCTACTGGGCGGTCTACGCGGACGGCGCACGCGTCGCTGGGCCCTTCGTGGACCGGCCGCGGGCCGTCGTCGACGCGCTGCGCGAGATGTCCGCCAGCCGGCTGGTCGGCCCGGGAGCGGCGCTGTACCCGGACGTGTTCGCCGACCTCGCAGGCCCCGGCCCGCATCCGTGGCCGGCCTCCACTCCGGCTTCCGCTCCGGCCTCCGCAACGGGCGCACGGACCGGCGCGGGCCCGGATACACGCGCTGGTACAGGCTCCGGAACGCGGAGCGGCGCGGGCCCGGGCCAGACTCCCGGGCCGCCGCGAACGGCCGATCCCGGCTACCCCTCGCCGGTCGTTCTCGCCCGGTTGGCCGCCGCCGACGTTCTCGCCCGCCGGCCGCCAGCACCGCTGGTCCCGCTGTACCTGCGCCGGCCGGACGCGGCCGAGCCACACCCGCCAAAGGCGGTCGCCGTATGAGTGCCCGGGCGAGGCATCCGAACGCCCGGATGAGGAGCGGCCGTGCGCGGTGGTCATGTGACATGAAGGATCATCGAGCGTGTACGGCTGTCCTGACGCACCGGCTGTCCGATCATCGGAGTGCCCTCACCTGGGCCCCACCCGGAGAGCGATCGTGAATTCCCCCATTCCGCCGGATGACACGGACAATCTTCAGCAGACCGGGAACAACGTTCCCATCACCGACGATGTTCGTCTGGACGCGAGAAGCCCGCGTGACGTGGCCGCCCCCCGGGACGCAGACGGCGTTCCTGGGGATGTCTCCGTCCCCGGGAACGGCGCCGCTCCCGCCGCGGACGCTGTTCGGCGCGGTCAGGTCGGCCAGGTCGTGTTCGAGCCACTGCGCTGGTGGCATCTTGGCGACATCGTCGTCCTGGAACGGAAGATCTTCGCCGAGGACGCGTGGACGCCCGAGCTGTTCTGGTCCGAGCTGGCCCAGGGCGCGGCGCGGCACTATCTGACCGCCGTCCGCGACGACCAGATCATCGGTTATGGAGGGCTCGCGGTACACGACGACGAGTCCTACATACAGACCCTCGGGGTCGCCGCGGACGCCCGTGGCCGCGGTGTCGCCACCCGGCTGCTGGTCGCGCTGCTGCGCCACGCCCGCACCCGGGACGCCCGCCGCTGCGAGCTGGAGGTACGCACCGACAACGCCGTGGCCCAGTCTCTGTACCGGCGGCTGGGGTTCGTCGAGCTCGGGGTACGCAGGGGCTACTACCAGCCGTCCGGGGCCGACGCCTACGTGATGTCGGCCGACCGAATACACACCGGTGACTACGGCAGGATGTTGGACGCGGCCGAGCAGGCGGTGTCGAGGTGAGCGGGCGCCGCGCCGGGGACGCGCCGCTGGTGCTGGGGATCGAGACCTCCTGCGACGAGACCGGGGTGGGCCTGGTCCGCGGCGGGGTGCTGCTCGCGGACACGCTCGCCTCCTCCGTCGACGAGCACGCCCGTTACGGCGGGGTCATCCCCGAGATCGCCGCCCGCGCACACCTCGAGGCGATGGTGCCCACGGTGGACCGGGCGCTGTCCCAGGCGGGGCTGCGCCACCGCGACGTGGACGCGGTCGCGGTCACCGCCGGTCCTGGCCTCGCCGGTGCGCTGCTGGTCGGGGTGGCGGCGGCCAAGGCGTACGCGCTCGCGCTCGGCGTCCCGCTCCACGGCGTCCATCATCTGGCCGCGCACGTGGCGGTCGACACCCTTGAGCACGGGCCGCTGCCAGGGCCGTCGATCGCGCTGCTGGTCTCCGGCGGGCACTCGTCGCTGCTGCTCGTCCCGGATCTCGCCCGCGGCGAGGTGAACTCGCTCGGAGCGACCGTCGACGACGCCGCCGGTGAGGCGTACGACAAGGTCGCCCGGCTGCTGGGCATGCCGTTCCCGGGCGGCCCGCCCATCGACCGGGCGGCTCGCGACGGCAGCCCGACGATCCCCTTCCCGCGTGCCAAGGCGGCCGACGGCACCTTCGACTTCTCCTTCAGCGGGCTGAAGACGGCGGTGGCCCGGTGGGTGGAGGCGCGGGGGCGGGCCGGTGAGCCGGTGCCCGTCGCCGACGTCGCCGCGTCCTTCCAGGAGGCGGTCGTGGACGTGCTGACCGCGAAGTCGGTCGCGGCCTGCCGGGCCCACGGCGTGGACACGCTGGTGGTCGGCGGCGGGGTGGCGGCGAACAGCCGGCTGCGGGCCCTGGCGGAGGCCCGCTGCGAGGCCGCCGGCATCACGCTGCGGGTACCCCGGCCCGGGCTGTGCACCGACAACGGCGCGATGGTCGCGGCCCTCGGCTCCCTCCAGGTCGAGGCTGGTGTGCCCCCGTCCCCCCTGGACATCCCCGCCTCCTCGACCCTCCCGTTCTGACCGGGCCGCTTCCCGCGTGACGTGACTGTTGCCTGCGGGAGAGGGGAGACGCGGACGCCTGCCAGGGTCGCGGATCGGCGCGGACAGAGCGCGGACAGAGCATGGTGGCGGACGGTTGCCTGGTTGGTGTTTTCGGTCACACGCCGCTCTGGTCGAAGATGGATGCTGTGGCTGGTGTGACGCGTATGTGGGAGGCGCGGGCGGCGCCAGGGCGGGTGGACGAGCTGGTGGGCTGGCTCGGTCAGGCCCTGGCGGGTACCGCGGCGGAGATCTACCGGGGGGTCGGCGACAACAGCGACGTCGTGGTGGTCCTTTTCCACCCGTTCGGGACCGGGCCCTCGGCGGCTGCTCCGGTGGAGGCCGGTGGCGCGACGCGGCGTGATCACGCGTCCGTTGTCGCGAACATTCCATCGGGGCTGCTCGCGCGTTCGGGACAGGCATGGGACTTTGAGCGCGTATCGTCACCCGGACCGGATATCAGTGACCGGTGGGGAGACCGATGAAAAGAAGCGTTGTCACCGGCGGTGCCGGCTTTCTGGGATCACACCTGTGCGAACGGCTGCTCGACGAGGGTCATGCGGTCGTCTGCCTGGACAACTTCATCACCGGGACCCCGGCGAATGTCGCGCATCTGACCGGGCACGAGCACTTCCGACTCGTCCGCTGTGATGTGACTGATTATGTTCATATTGCTGGCTCGGTCGACTATGTGCTGCATTTTGCGTCACCGGCGAGCCCCATTGACTACCTGAATCTACCGATTCACACCCTGAAGGTCGGTTCGATCGGCACCCTGCACGCTCTCGGTCTCGCCAAGGAGAAACGGGCGCGGTTCGTGCTGGCGTCCACCTCGGAGGTCTATGGGGATCCGCAGATCCATCCGCAGTCGGAGGACTACTGGGGCCATGTCAACCCGGTGGGGCCGCGGGGCGTGTACGACGAGGCGAAAAGGTTCGGCGAGGCGCTCACCATGGCCTACCGGCGCAGTCACGGCGTGGATGCCGGAATTATCCGGATCTTCAATACCCATGGGCCGCGGATGCGCCCCAACGACGGCCGGGCGATTCCCACCTTCGCGACCCAGGCACTGCGCGGTGAACCCATCACCGTCGCCGGTGACGGAAGTCAGACCCGGTCGATCATATATGTCGACGACCTGGTGGAGGGAATCGTGCGGATGACGTTTTCCGGTCATCCCGGCCCGATGAACATCGGTAATCCGCACGAGCTGCCCATTCTTGAGCTCGCGCAGCTGGTCCGCGAGGTGGTCAAGAGCGAGTCTCCCATCACGTTCGTTCCTCGTCCCGAGGACGATCCGACGGTCCGTCAGCCCGACATCTCCCTGGCCCGGCGGATCCTGGGCTGGGAGCCTGCCGTCGACCTGCGCAGCGGGCTCGACAGCACGGTCTCCTGGTTCCGTGAGCATCCGGACGTCGCCCGCCCGGACGTCGACCGACCAGGCTGACGGAACCCCGGCCAGGTTGGCGGGACCGCTGCCCCGCTGCTGCCCCGTCGTCGCGCGGGCCGCTCTTGACAGTTCTGGCCGTGTTGGTTGACGTGGGCGGGACGGGTGCTAAGTTGGCACTCGGCACGTGAGAGTGCCAGCGACGACAGGCGCCTGTTCACCCGCGACGGCAGGCCGCCAGGGTCGCTCTCTCATCCAGCGCAGGAAGGGGGAGGTCGATCGTGACGACCGCCACCAAGGTTGCGATCAAGCCGCTCGAAGATCGCATTGTCGTACAGCCGTCCGATGCCGAGCAGACCACCGCGTCGGGCATTGTGATCCCGGACACGGCCAAGGAGAAGCCGCAGGAGGGCACTGTCCTCGCGGTGGGCCCAGGCCGTTTCGAGGATGGCAAGCGGGTCCCGCTCGACGTCAAGGTCGGCGATGTCGTGCTGTACAGCAAGTATGGCGGCACCGAGGTCAAGTACGCCGGCGAAGAGTACCTGGTTCTCTCCGCTCGCGACGTTCTGGCGATCATCGAGAAGTAGGTATCCGGCAAGGATCCTCAAGGGCGTGTTTCGCCAGCCCGGACGGCACCCGGGCGATATTCGGACGATATGCACAGCTGTACCCGTCCGTATTCGTCCATATGCATCTGTATGCAGCTGTTCGTCCGGATCGGCGAAACACGCCCGCTCGCCATCGGGCCGTGCCCGGTGGGCATCGGTCGATGCGGACGGCTGTCGTCCAGGCGCCGATTCGCGCGATCTGACGATCCACCGGACCCGGCCCAGGGCCACCAGGGTGCACGATCACGGCTTTCCGCGCGTGCCCGGGGGCCCGAAGGGATTCCAGGGCACGCCCTGAGCCGGTTCGGGAGGACCACCTAAATGCCCAAGATCCTGTCGTTCGGCGAGGACGCCCGCCATGCCCTTGAACATGGTGTGGACGCCCTCGCGGACGCTGTGAAGGTGACGATCGGCCCGCGTGGCCGCAACGTCGTCATCGACAAGTCCTACGGCGCGCCGACGATCACCAATGACGGGGTGACGATCGCGCGTGAGGTCGAGCTGACCGACCCCAACGAGAACCTGGGTGCGCAGCTCGCCAAGGAAGTCGCCACCAAGACCAACGACGTCGCCGGCGACGGCACCACCACCGCCACCGTCCTCGCGCAGGCGCTGGTCCGCAGCGGTCTGCGCCAGGTGGTGGCCGGGGCGCCGCCGCTGGCGCTTAAGATCGGTATCGAGGCCGCTGTCGAGGCCGTCTCGAAGGCCCTGCTGGAGCAGGCCATCGAGGTCGACTCGAAAGAGGTCATCGCCCACGTCGCCGCCATCTCGGCGCAGGACACGAAGGTCGGCGAGCTGATCGCCGAGGCGATCGACCGGATCGGCAAGGACGGTGTGATCACCGTCGAGGAGAGCCAGACCCTGGGCCTGGAACTCGAGCTCACCGAGGGGCTGCAGTTCGACAAGGGCTACATCTCCCCGTACTTCGTCAGTGACGCCGACCGCATGGAGGCCGTCCTCGAGGACGCCTACGTGCTGCTGTATCCCGGCAAGATCAGCGTGCTGAGCGACATCCTCCCGCTGCTCGAGAAGGTGGTGGAGGCCCGCAAGCCGCTGTTGATCATCGCCGAGGACGTCGAGGGTGAGGCGCTGTCGACCCTGGTCGTCAACGCCGTCCGCAAGACCTTCCAGGTCGTCGCGGTCAAGGCCCCCGGTTTCGGCGACCGGCGCAAGGCGATCCTGCAGGACATCGCCGTGCTCACCGGCGGGCAGGTCGTCGCCTCCGAGGTGGGCCTGAAGGTCGACTCCGTCGGCTTGGACGACCTCGGCCGGGCTCGCCGGATCGTCGTCGACAAGGACAGCACGACCATCATCGACGGCTTCGGTAACGAGGCGAGCGTTGCCGACCGGGTCCGCCAGCTCCACAGCGAGATCGAGACCACCGACTCGGACTGGGACCGCGAGAAGCTGCAGGAGCGGGTCGCCAAGCTCGCCGGCGGGGTCGCGGTGATCACGGTCGGCGCGGCCACCGAGGTCGAGCTCAAGGAGAAGAAGCACCGTCTGGAAGACGCTGTCTCGGCCACCCGCGCCGCGGTGGAGGAGGGCATCGTCGCCGGTGGCGGGTCGGCTCTGGTGCACGCGGCCGCGGCGCTCGCCGACGGCCTGGGCCGCACCGGGGACGAACTGGCCGGAGTGCGCATCGTCCGGGACGCGCTCGACGCCCCGCTGATCTGGATCGCGCGCAACGCCGGTCACGAAGGTGCAGTGATCGTCTCCAAGGTCAAGGAGCAGCCGGTCGGCAGCGGTTTCAACGCCGCTCGCGGCGAGTTCACCAACCTGATCGCGGACGGCGTGGTCGACCCGGTGAAGGTGACCAGGTCAGCCGTGGTGAACGCCGCGTCGATCGCTGCGCTGCTCATCACGACCGAGAGCCTGGTCACGGAGAAGCCGGCCAAGCCCGAGGCGGAGGCCGGCCACGGCCACAGCCACGGTGGGCACTCGCACTCGCACGGACCGGCGTTCTGACCGTGCGGAACCGCCCACGGCCGTATGCCGCCTCCGCTGGGCACACGGCCTGAGCGGTACGGGCAGCCGCCAGTACGAGTTCTGATCGATACAGGTCCCTTACCGGTAGGGAGTCACCGGCAAAGGAACCACCGGCAAAGACCTGTCGGTAAGGGACCTGTCGGTAAGGGGCCTGTCCCCACCCCCAGGCTCCAGGGATCTTCTCCCCGGAGCCTGGATGCCCCGGCACCGTCTGTCTCCGGCGTACGGAACGCCGGAGACAGACGGCAACGCCGGAGGCGACGCCGCGAAGACAGCATCGTGAAATACGCGTCAGAGGCCCGGTAGGACGACACTGACCGTCCTGCCGGGCCTCTGACGCGTTCGCCGTGGGTCCCCGCGGCGCGGTGGTCACACATCGCGGGTGGTCCACTCGGTGGGGTCGCCTTGTCCGTACATCTCGCTACGAGAGCGCGGACGCCGCGGGCACCGGCCCGGCCCGGCGATCACCGTGATCGTGGCCGCGCCGGCCGTGCCAGTTGTGATCACGGATGCCCCGGCATGCTCAGCACGCCGGGGCGAGCCCCGGGCGGGCCGGACTGTGCCGCCCCGCTCCGCGCCGTGTTCGGCCGGTCAGGATGGCCTCCCGCTCGGATTCGCTGAGCCCGCCCCACACCCCGTAGGGCTCGCGAGCCTGCAGGGCGTGCTCCGCGCATGCCTGGATCACGGGACACCGCGCGCAGACGGCCTTGGCGGCCGCCTCGCGGGCCGCGCGGGCCGGGCCTCGCTCCCCTTCTGGGTGGAAGAAGAGCTCGGTGCTCTCCCCACGGCAGGCGCCGTGAAGCTGCCACTCCCACTTCTCGGCACCGGGGCCTGGAAGTCGTCGGACGTCGGTCATCGGCCTGAGCCCCCCTCTCAACCATGGGCGGCTGGCGCCGCAGCTACACCGTAGTACCGCGCCATATGTTGTTCAACATTGAGAATCACTCGACGCGTAGTCGTTCGGAGCCGGTTCGTCGCCAAGTTGTGGGTACGGTCGCCGAGAGCCACCATGAGCGCTGTGACCCCCTCCCCGGACCCGGCGGAGCGCAATCCGCGGTACACCGTCGCCGCGGTTGCCCGACGGCTGGGTATCGCGCCCGCGACCCTGCGTACCTGGAACCGCCGGTACGGGCTCGGTCCGGCCGACCATGTTTCCGGTACCCGTCGCAGGTACGACCCACACGACCTGGCCCGGCTGGAGTTCATGTGCCGTCTCACCCAGGCCGGGATCGCGCCGGCGGAGGCGGCCCGCATGGCCAGGAGCGCGCTTCCCGAGGACCTGCCGGAACCGCGGTGGCCGGCGCCACTGCGACAGGTCGAAAGTGAGACACGTTCCGTAGCCGGCGCCGATCAGCCGGACGGGCCTGACGTCCAGGAAGCCGGTCAGCCGCGTACCGGCCGGCCGGTCGTGATCTCGATCTCCTCCGGCGACGGCCGTGGCACCGTCGGGAACATCTCCGCGCCCGCCGTCATCGCCGGGCCGGCTGCGAATGCTGTCGGCCCGGCGGCAGACGGCCCGGTGGCGGACCTGGTCGGGTCCGACCGCGTGGCCGAGGCGGGCGTGGCCGAGGCGGGCATGGCCGAAGCGAGAGGGTCGGGTGGCCGGGTGCTGTCGCTGGCGGGTGCCGGCATCGCAGCCCGCGGCCTCGCCCGCGCGGCCATGGCGCTCGACTCGTCCGCGGTGACCCGCATCCTGGCCCAGGCGGTCGAGACCGACGGTGTGGTCGCGGCCTGGCAGGACCTGGCGTGCCCGGTGCTCGCCGCCGTCGGCCGACGATGGGAGCTACGCGGTGACGCGGTCGACGTCGAGCATCTGCTCAGCGAGTGCGTCGCGACGGTTTTCCGCCGGGTGGCAGACCGTGACATGGACGCCCACGCCCGTCCGGTGCTGCTCGCGTGCGCTCCGGACGAGCGGCACAGCCTTGCCCTCAACGCGGTCGCGGCCGGGCTGGCCGAACGGGGGATACCCGCCCGTGTCCTCGGTGCCGCTGTACCGGCCGCCGCGCTGCGGACCGCGGTCGTACGTACCGGTCCGGCCGCGGTGTTCCTCTGGTCCCAGCGCCGAGCCTCGGCGGACGCTCAGGTGTGGCGCGACTTACCGACGACCCGGCCGTCGACGTCGATCGTGGTGGGGGGCCCCGGCTGGCGCGGGGCGATCGTCGCGCCGCAGGTCCGCTGCGCGCAGTCCCTGCCCGAAGCGCTCGATCTCCTCACTCCTTCCCTGGGATGAAGAAGCGGTCCTGGGACGAACGAAGCGGTCCTGGGACGGAGAAGTGGCCCTGGGACGAATGACGCGGTTCCCTGGGTGAGGAAGCGCTTCCCCGGTGTGAAGAAGCAGACCTGGTTGTGAAGAAGCAGAACGCCCACTGGTTCTGCCGCTGCCGCGTCCTCTGATCGGCGGTTTTGGAGGGCGGGCCGGCTGTTGGCGGGCACGGCGGGCAGACGTGAGCAAGGATGCGGATCCGATGCCGTTCCGGCAGCGACAGGCTCAGATCGTTGCGAGCGCTCTCATGCCTGGGCGGAAGCGCGTCGAAAGAAGGCCAGGGGAGAAGGGGCGGGGGCGGTCAGCGGGAGTCGGCTTCCGATGCCTCGCTCGTCTCGTAGACACCGTCGGCGTAGCCGCGCGCGTAGTCCCAACTGACGTAGCAGGAGGGATCCGGGGCGTAGGCGGGTTCGTGCACTCGGGTGCGGCCCTCGTCGAGCAGATGGCGCAGATTGCCGGTGAGAAGATCCCAGCTGAAGAAGTGCGGTTCCGCGCATCCTTCGCAGTCGACGACGAGACCGCGGTAGCCGCGGGGTTCCAGCAGGGTCCGGAAAACGTCGAGATCGCCGAGTTCGGCGAGCACCTCCTCGCGTTCCTGCGGCGACAGAGGCTCCAGCAGATCGCTGTCCTCGACCGGGTCCAGACGGGCGAGTTCTGCGGTCGGATCCTCGGGGTCGCCCCCGAAGGGGTCGAGAGGCTCGTTGCTCACGCCGACCACGCTACGCCGGACTGGGCCCCTTAGTGGTCCCGATCGGCGACCCCAGGCGCTGGTGTGTGCCCGTATCGCCTCTTTACCGCGGCTACGGACCGTTTCGGGTACGCCGTATCGCGAGCCGGTTCCGAAGAATGATCAGTGCGCTGTGTGGCAGCCCGCGGCCGTGCGGCCTTTGGCCGGAGCACGTTCCTGACGTCTTCGGACACGTGAAAAATCATGATCGAGTGTTCTTTGGCCTAGCATGTAGAGCTTGAAGCTCGTACTGATGGCCTGCCGCTCCGGGCGGCCCGCTGGTCGCGCCGGTCGCGGCGCTGCGGGTCGGCGCCGGTGGTTGCGGCGTGGGGCCTGGTGGGAGCCGGTCGGTACGGGCCGGCCACGGCAGGGTCGGTCCACGGAGCCGGGCTACGGAGCCGAGCCACGCCGGCTGGCGCCGCGGCCGAGTGGGCTGTCACGCCAGGGCCGGGAAGGCCAGGCCGAGAAGATGACGGCCGGGAGAGCTATGGCCGGGCGGACGGCGGCTGGGAAGGCAACGGCCGCCGAGAAGGCAACGGCAACGGCCGGGAAGGCCTGGGAAGGCGCGGTCGGGAGTGCCGTGCGGGTGCGGTGCCGGCACGGCGAACAACAAAGGGTGAACGGAAGGTGTCATGAACAGTCCCATTGTCCGGCCGGCCGTGTCTGATCCGGAGTCGGTGCTGCCAACGAAGCTGGCCACGCTGGGGCTGACCTTCGACGACGTACTGCTGCTCCCGGCGGAATCGGACATCATGCCGTCGGAGGCGGACACGTCCACGTGGTTGTCCCGCCATATCCGGCTTGCCATTCCGATGCTGTCCTCGGCGATGGACACCGTCACCGAGTCGCGGATGGCGATCGCGATGGCCCGCCAGGGCGGAGTGGGCGTGCTGCACCGGAATCTTTCCGTGGACGACCAGGCGCAGCAGGTCGACATGGTGAAGCGTTCCGAATCGGGAATGATCACCTCTCCGATCACCTGCGGCCCGGACGCCACCATCGACGAGGCCAACGAGTTGATGGCTCGTTACCGGATATCCGGCGTTCCGGTGACCGAGTCCGACGGCCGGCTCCTCGGCATCGTGACCAACCGTGACATCCGGTTCGAGCGGGACCATTCCCGGTCGGTGCGTGACGTGATGACGCCGATGCCGCTCGTCACGGCGCCGGTGGGTGTGTCGGCCGACGACGCGCTGGCTCTGCTGCGGCGGCACAAGATCGAAAAACTTCCCCTGGTGGACGACCGGGGCCGCCTGCGCGGTCTGATCACCGTCAAGGACTTCACCAAGCGCGAGCAGTACCCGCGGGCGACCAAGGACGCCGACGGCCGGCTGGTGGTCGGCGCCGCCATCGGGGTGGGGGAGGACGCCTACAAGCGCGCCCAGGCCCTGGTGCGCGCGGCGGTCGACTTCCTGGTCGTCGACACCGCCCACGGCCATTCCCGGGCGGTGCTGGACATGGTGCGCTGCATCAAGGCCGACCTGCCGACCAGGGCCGACGGCAGCCCCCTCGACGTCATCGCCGGCAACGTCGCGACCGCGGACGGCGCCCGCGCGCTGGTGGAGGCGGGCGCCGACGCCATCAAGGTGGGGGTCGGGCCCGGCTCGATCTGCACCACGCGGGTGGTGGCCGGGGTCGGCGTGCCGCAGATCACCGCGATCTACGAGTGCGCACAGGTCGCCCGGGAGCACGGCATCCCGGTGATCGGCGACGGTGGGATGCAGTACTCCGGGGACATCGCCAAGGCGATCGCGGTCGGGGCGGACACGGTGATGCTCGGCAGCCTGCTGGCCGGCGTCGACGAGAGCCCCGGCGAGCTGATCTTCATCAACGGCAAGCAGTACAAGGCATACCGCGGGATGGGGTCGCTGGGCGCGATGCGCAGCCGGGGCACCACCACCTCCTACTCGAAGGACCGCTACTTCCAGGACGATGTCCTCTCCGACGACAAGCTCGTGCCGGAGGGCATCGAGGGGCAGGTCCCGTACCGGGGGCCGCTGGCCGCGGTGGCCCATCAGCTCGTCGGCGGCCTGCGGGCGGCCATGGGGTACACCGGCTCGCCGACGATCGCCGCCCTGCAACGGGACGCCCGGCTCGTGCGCATCACCGCCGCGGGCCTGAAGGAGAGCCACCCGCACGACATCCAGATGACCGTCGAAGCACCGAACTACAACTCGCGGTGACGCACGCGCCGTCCCGAGGAGCGGGCCGGTGGTCCCGCCCTTCGGGACGGGCCGGCTGCGCCCCGCTGGGAGGGCACCACCGGTGATGCCACTGGGAGGATGCCATCGATGACGCCGGTGGACCGATGACGTCGGTGGGAGGATGTTGCCGGTGGAGGGACCCGGTGGCACCGGTGAGAGGACACAGTGGCTGAGGTCGAGATCGGTATCGGTAAGAGCGGTCGGGTCGGCTTCGGCCTGGACGCCCTGGGCATCGTGCCGTCGAGGCGCACGCGCGACCCCGCGGACGTCTCGCTGGCCTGGGAGATCGACGCCTACCGTTTCGACCTGCCGGTGGTGGGCGCGCCCGCGGACGCGGTGACCTCACCGGCCACCGCCGTCGAGCTGGGCAACATCGGCGGCCTCGGCATCGTCCACGTCGAAGGGCTGTGGAGCCGGCACGAGGAGCCGGAGCCGCTGCTGGCGGAGATCGCCACCCTCGGCCCGGACGCGGCCGGCCGGCGGCTGCGGGAGCTCTACACCGCGCCGATCCGGCCCGAACTGGTCGTCAAACGGCTGACGGAGATCCGGGGCGCCGGTGTGGTCGCGGCCGCCGCGCTGCGCCCGCAACGGGTCGACACGCTGTACCCGTTCCTGCTCGAGGCCGGGGTCGACCTGCTCGTCATCCACGCGACGGCGGTATCGGCCGAGCACCAGTCGAAACGGAGTGAGCCGCTGAACCTCAAACGGTTCATCGGCGAGATCGACGTGCCCGTGCTGGTGGGCGGCTGCGCGTCCTTCTCGACCGCCCTGCACCTGATGCGCACCGGGGCCGCCGGTGTGATCGTCGGGGTCGGCCCCGGCGGCGCGGACACGACCAGGGCGGTGCTCGGGGTCGGCGTCCCGATGGCAACCGCGATCGCGGACGCGGCCGGCGCGCGCATGCGCTACCTGGACGAGTCCGGCGGCCGGTACGTCCACGTCATCGCGCACGGAGGTGTGCGCACCGGCGGGGATATCGCCAAGGCCATCGCCTGCGGGGCCGACGCGGTCATGCTCGACAAGCCGCTGGCCGCCGCCGCCGAGGCGCCCGGGCGCGGCGGCTACTGGTCCATGGACCTGCTGCACTCCCGCCTGCCGCGAGGCACCTGGGAGCCGGTCGCGGTCGCCGGAACGCTGCGGGAGATCCTGCTGGGCCCCGCGTCGGTGAACCCCGGCACGCTCAACCTCGCCGGGGCGCTGCGGACCGCGATGGCGACGACCGGCTACGCGACGCTCAAGGAACTGCAGAAGGCCGACGTGCTGGTCACCGGGTCACCCTGCTGATCCGCTGCCGGCCTCTCCCGCGTCTGTGACGTCCACCGGTGGTCGGAACTATCGAACTACCATGGACATTTCGGACCGGTCCCGAATTCGGGTGAAGTCCGCTTCCGACGGCATGATGGCCGTCTTCGGGCCCACCTGGAAAATCCTCGCGACCTCCGGTGAAGATCGCTACGGGCAGCATGGCACCCTGGAACCGTCTGTTCTGGTCCGAAGGATGACACATGCGCATCGACGAGCACGGTCGCTGGGTCAGCGATGATGGTTCGTACGTCTGGGACGAGGCAGCCCAGACGTGGCAGCTGTCAGCGGCGTATCCCACCGAGTCCACGATTACCGGTTCCGATACCGGTTCGGGCGATGCCGGTGTCACCGGCGGCACCGCCATCGGTGGCGATGCCGCGGTCACCACGACCGGGGAGTTCGCGCCGGGATATCTGGCGCTGGACACGTCGGGCTGGTCCGTCCTGGACGGGACGCTGTCGCCGGGCGCGGCCCACTTGGAGTCGGGGCCAGGGCCGGTGCGGGACGGCACCCCGCAGAGCACGCAGACGGTCGTCGACCTCCCGCAGCCGGGTGGGTTGGACAGCTGGCTGCTTCCGGGCGATGACATCTCGTCGCAGGGCGCTGACATCCTGGCCAACACGGGTGGGCTGGACATCGCGGCCGCCCACGGGGCCGCCTGGCAGAGCTATCCGCTCGGGCCCGCCGACCCGGGAACGGGGCCGGTAACGGCCGTCGGCACCGTCGTCGCCCCGAGCACAGGGGAGATCGCGCCGTCCGGGGCCAGCGTCCGAGGGCTGTCCGAGCCGTTCGGTGTGGTGGACGTCATCGCGCTCGGGCCCGCCCGGGACGGCGCTCTGCCCGGCACCGACACCGGTGCCATCGCCCTGGGATCCCATCCGCGGGCCTCGACCGGCGCGCACCGGCAGCACCGCAAGCGCCGGGCCGGTGGCCGGGCATCGACACCTCGGCCCGAGGCGGACGGCGACAGTGCCGTCCCGGGGCCGGACCGGCCGCTGACCCGGCGCCTGTCGTCCGTCGCGGCGTTACCGCGTCGCGTGCTGATCGCCGCCGCGGTGGTGGTGCTGCTCCTGGTCGGCGTCGGTGGCTACCTGGCCCTGGGCGGCGACGACGGGGACGCTGTGACCAACGCGCCCGTCAACACCGTCGAGGGCGCTTCGCCGGATACGGTGGCCGCCCGGCCCGCACAGTACAGCGAGGCGCTGCGCGCGGACTATCTGCGGGAGTGCATGCAGGTCAGCCACGGGCTGCAGGCCTACTGCACGTGCACGCTGGAGAAGCTGGAGGCCAACTATCCGCAGGATCAGTACGAACAGTTCAACAAGAGCGTGAACTCGCCGGAGACGACCAGGATCGTCCAGGAGATCTCCGACCAGTGCGTGAGCGTCTGATGACGGCGAGCTGTGGTGTAGGCTGCATTCGTCCATATTTCCAGTGTTTCATGGCGTGCGGGCTTTCGTGGGCACCTGGCTCGTGGGTGCCTGGTTCGTGGGCACCTGGGCCGTCTCTGATGGATGTTGATCGATGCGGACGGTGATCCAGGTAGCCTCCGGCGGGGTGGAGAGCAGTGGCGTCCCTGCGGGGATCCCCGTGCGGCGCGAAACAGCGGATGGGGGGCGTGCAATAGCGGAGCTATTGGTGACGATGACAACACGGCGAGTGTTTGTCTGGGTGTCGCCCGTGCGGGCGAGCATCCATCGGGCACGGCCTACGCCCTTTACCCGGACGACTACCTGGACCTGGGGGGCAGGACATGCCCACCCACGGGCTCGGGGCGAGCGACGATGACGCGTGGGCGTGGGACGCCGTCGCCGGGGCGTGGCGTCCATCGACGGCAGCCGGTGACGCGGGCGGCCCGGTGACCGGCCCCGCGGACCGTTCCGGAGCGTCGGGCCGGCGTGCGGACGACTTCTTCGCGGTCGAGCGGGTCGGGGAGGCTGACGACCGCTCCGAGCCGTCCTTCCCGCCGGTTCCGGACAGGTCCGGCGCCCAGGATCCAACCGGCCAGGGGTGGCGCGATCGTCCCTTCCCCGCTCCTGACCCGTTCGACGTCTCCGCCAGTCATGAGCGGCCGGCCCTGCCCGCCTACCCGTTCCAGCCGGCTTCTCCGTTCCAACCGCCCCCGCCCGACCACCCGCGGCCCGGCTGGCTGCCGGGCGGTGATGATTCTGCGATGGGCACGACGACCGGCGGCTACGGCGGTGGGCGCTGGGGGCTGTCCGTGGATGGCAGCGATCGTGCCGGCGCCGCCCAGCGCGACACCGGCCCGCCCGTCGCCGCGGACGGATTCGCCGGTTATGGCGGCCCCGCCGGCCAGAGCCCCGCCGGTCAGGGCCAGAGCCCCACCGGCCAGGGTCCGGTGGGCCAGAGCCCCGCGGGTCAGGGCGCAGGTCATCCCTGGCAGTCCGCTCCGGGGCCGGCGAACGGGAACGGCACCGGGCCGGACGGCTATCAGCCTGGCGTCCTGCGCGGTTTCGCTCCGCATTACCCCGATGCCCGTGGTTCCACCGACGGTTATCGGACCCGTCCGCGTGACGACGGGCCCGCCTCCCCGCCCGCGGGTGGCGCTTTCTCCTTTGGTGGTCAGTCCGACCAGCGTCTGTTCGACACGGGCGCCCCCGGGCCGGACGGCCGTCGGCCCGGGGGCCCGCAGCCGTTGCCCGGCCGGGCGTCACCGGCCGCCCTACCACCGGCCGCCCTGCCGCCGGCGGGTATGCCGTCGGCGGGTATGCCGTCGGACGACGGTTTCGGGGGGAGCGCCGGTTCCCCGCCGGCCCGTGGCCCGGCCGGGTACGGCGCCCCTGGCTCCGCCGGTAACGGCGTGCCGAACCCCAACGGCGTTGGGGACCGTTACGGAAGCGACCATCCGGCGAACGGTTACGGGTTGGCGGGCCACCAGGCCGGCTACCCACCGCTCATGGGCACTGATCGTGAGCTTCCGGCCCGTCAACCGGACACCACCGGGCCGGGAGACGGATCGACTTCCTACCTGATGGGCGGCTCGTTCAGGGCGGCACAGCCCCGTGATCGCGGACGGGTACCTCCCGCTGGGCCGAACCCGCCGCCTCCCGATCGGGCCGGCCCCCCGGACGCAGGGCCGGCCGCGACAGCCGGCAGCCCGGCTCCGAGCGGCTACGGGGCAGGCGGATATCCCGGTTCCGGGGCCGCCAGAGCCCTCGTTCGTGGTGCCGGCGTGAACGACGATGCACCGGTTGCTCCTGGCACATCCCGGCCAACTGCCGGGAGAGTGGACGGCGGCAACGACCGGGCCGTGCTTCTCCCGCCGACCTACCGGGACCCGGCCGCGGCCACCACGGCCGAGTCGTCCGTTCCCGCCCGGCCGCACCCACGTACCGCTCCCAGGCCGCCGTCGGCGATACCCGGGGCCAGGACGCCCGGGGGCGGTCTGCCGGGCGAGGCGGCCTTCGCGGACCCGGCCGCCGCGGCGTCCTCCGCCGCCGGATCGATGGAGCGCACCGACATCGTGCCACGGGTCACCGACGCCGCACGGCCGAGGACGTCGCGTGACGGTATGCCGTCATCTCCGGCCGTGCCGCCCGGGGTGCTGGGACAGTCGCTGGCGGAGATGACCGCGACGCTGTCGAGGATCGGGTCCGTGCCGGACACCGGCTCGCGTGATGCCGGCTCGCGTGATGCCGGCTCGCGTGATGCCGGCTCGCGTGATGCCGGCTCGCGTGATGCCGGCTCGCGTGACATCGGCTCGCGTGATGCCGGCTCGCGTGATGCCGGCTCGCGTGACATCGGCTCGCGTGACATCGGCTCGCGTGATGCCGGCTCGCGTGACACCGGTCCCGATGACGACGACGGGGGCTGGAAGCCGTCCACTTCTGTCCGTAAGAAGGTGGGCCGGCCGGGTACGGCGACGGCGCGGGTTCCCTCCCCGGGTGGTGCTTCCACGGACACCGGGGCGCGGGGGCCGGAGCAGCACTCGACGGCGTCCGGGGCCGCGAAACGGCCGGCCGTCCGACTGTCCAGCCGGCCGGACAGCCGGCGCGGTGGGCCGGATCCCGGTGACGACATCGACGATGTGGACGACGTCGACGACGTCGACGACGTCGACGACGACGGCAGCGGCGGCCCCGGCTCGGGGCTGCTGGCGCGTTATCGGCGTGGGTGGACCGGCCCGTTGATTGTCGCGGTGCTGGTGTCCCTGGTCGCGGTCGGGCTGTACGCCCTGCTGTCGGGCGGGGCGGAGGATCTTCCCGTGGGGGCTCCGGAGGACCCGGCGGATCCCGGCGTCACCGCCGCGGCGTCCTCGGCCGGGGGCGCGCCGACGCCGGCCACGAGCAATCCGGACGCCGCGGCCGGTCGGGCGCTGGTCGACGGCACCTACCGCTGCTATCGGACGGCCGACGGCGACCAGCCGGCCGACGGGGCTGCCTCGGCCGACAACCGGAATTCCCAGGCGTCCGCGGCACTGCCGAACAAGTTCGTCGTGCCACGCGAGAGCGGTAGCTACCGCTGGGATGACCAGCAGGGTACCTACTCGATCACAAAGAACAGTCTGAGTACCGATACCGTGATTTTTACCGACGTCCGGTTCGCCGACGGTCCGCTCAAGGACATCAAGGCGCTGTTCATCAACCGGGTGGGCGCTGGCGACGCCGGGAAGGACGGCGCTTTCCTGACCTTCAAGGACGGATCGAACCGGTGGTGTGCGATCAATTAGGCTCCGAGCCCGGGAAAAATAGTGATCATGTGTTCGCCGACTGGCCTGGAGAACGCCGGCCGGCGTTCTCCAGCCGGTATCCCGGGCCGGCGGAGCCTGCTCCCGCCGGCTTCAGCCGGTGGGCCGAACAGGAACCTTCCGTTCCCGATCTGGTCTGCTGCGTGTCGACCGGGACCCAGCGCCCGGGTTTGAACCGGCGTGCGGCAGGATCAGGACCCATGCTCCACTCTGACCGCCCGACACGTACTGGACGGGGACGACCTGGCGTCGACGGCCCCGAAGCGACCGGCCCGGGCAGGCCGTTTCCCGCGGCCCGGGGATGCGAGCCTTCCGGGCCCGGTGAGTTTTCCGGGCCTTCCGGACCTTCCGGATCACTCGTCGGGCCTCCCGTACCGGTTCCGCTGCCGTGGCAGGAATCCCGGACGCGGGCGGCGGAGCCCGGCGCGGGGAAGAAACCGGACCAGATTGCCCACCAGATGCCCCAGCAGGTTCCTCCCGGCGCCGTGGACCGTTCCGGTGATGCCGGTGGGCGTTTCCTTAGCCGCCGCACACTGCTGACCCTGGCTGGCGTGGCGACCGCCGGGGTACCCCTTGCCGCCTGTGGCGGCTCCGGGAGCGGGTCGAAGGCGAACCGGGTCATCAGGATCGGCTATGTGAGCCCGCAGACGGGGGCGCTGTCCGCCTTCGGCGCCGCGGACAGGTACGTCACCGACACCATCCGGGCCTTCTTCGACCGCCAGGGCGGAATGACCATCGGCGCGCGCACCTATCCGGTTGAGATCATCGTCCGGGACAGCCAGTCCGACCAGAACCGTGCGGCCCAGGCCGCCGGCGACCTGATTTACACCGACCGGGTGGACATCATCCTCGTCGCCTCCACACCGGAGACCACCAACCCGGTCTCGGACCAGTGCGAGGCGAACGAGATGCCGTGCATTTCCACGGCCGCTCCCTGGCAGTCGTGGTTCAACGGACGTGGTGGCGACCCGGCCCGCCCGTTCAAGTGGACCTATCACTTCTTCTGGGGCCTTGAGGACGTGACCAGGGTCTACCGGAACATGTGGGGCCAGTTGCCCAGCAACAAGAAGGTCGGTGCGCTCTGGCCGGACGACTCCGACGGCAGGACGTTCGCCGACGGCACCATCGGGTTTCCGCCCGTGATAGCCACCGCGGGCTACACGCTCGTGAAGCCTCCGGTCTTTCCCACCGGGACGTCGGACTTCGGCCCCCAGCTGAGGGTGTTCAAGCAGGCGGGCGTGGACATCCTGACCGGTGTGCTGACACCGGGCGACTTCCAGATCTTCTGGAAGCAGGCGGTGTCGATGGACTTCAGCCCGAAGATCGTCACGGTCGCCAAGGGGCTGCTGTTCCCGCGCTCCGTCCAGGCCCTCGGCCAGGACGGCAACAACCTCGGCACCGAGGTCTGGTGGTCGCCCTACCACCGGTTCAAAAGCTCGTTGACGGGGGCCACTCCGGAGACGCTCGCCAAGGACTTCACGGACAGGACCGGCACCCCCTGGGTGCAGACCCTCGGCTTCGTGCACGCCCTCTACGAACTCGCCACGGAGGCGTTGGCCCAGGTCGGCTCGCCCGACGACCGGGCGGGCCTGGCGGCGGCGATCGGGAAGCTGCGTACCAACACGATCGTGGGGGAGATCGGCTTCGGCGGCTCGGCCGACATCCCCAAGAACGTGGCGAAGACGCCGCTGGTCGGGGGACAGTGGCGGACGGAGGGCACCGGCTACAGCCTGGTCATCGTCGGCGACGATTCGATCAAGAACATTGCCGTGCAGCCAGGCAGGCTGCTGCCATACACCAGGGCCGTCCAGGGGACCTGAGAACAGCTCCCGTCCGCTCGACCGCCTCCTGGCGGGGACAGCCGGACGCGGTGAACCGGGCCGATCGGTGAACCGGGCCGATACTGTCGGCCCGGTTCACCGCGAGGACGATATGCGCGCGCCGGGCCGGTGCCGCCCGAGCGGCGGATCAGGTCCTGGCCACCGCTCGTGACATCGTGTGCTCGACCACCGCGATCAGTGCGCTTTTCGTCGAGTAACGGTTACGCGCGTCGCAGGTGATGATCGGTATGCTCGGGTTGATCTGCAGAGCTTCCCGGACGTCGTCTATGGAATGCCGCAGGATTCCGTCGAAACAGTTCACTCCGACGACGAATGGCAACTGTCGCTGTTCGAAGTAGTCCACGGCCGCGAAACAGTCGGCGAGCCGCCGGGTGTCGGCGAGAACGATGGCACCGATAGCGCCCCGCACGATGTCGTCCCACATGAACCAGAACCGGTACTGTCCCGGCGTGCCGAACAGATAGAGGATCAGATCCTCGTCCAGGGAGACCCGGCCGAAGTCCATTGCGACCGTGGTCGTCGTCTTGTCGGCGAGGTGGGTCAGGTCGTCGACGTGTGCCCCGGCCTCGGTCATGACCGCCTCGGTCCGCAGGGGTACGATCTCGGACACCGAACCGACAAAAGTCGTCTTGCCGGCGCCGAAACCACCAGCAACGACGATCTTGACCGAAGTAGTGGCGACGGAGGAGTTGACCCGTCTGCGGTCAGAGCTTGCGAAGGCCACTGAGCACCCTTTCGAGCAGCGCGAGGTCCGGCGCCTCATCGCGGTCGGGTTGTTGGTGTACCCGGACGTAACCTTCGTCCGCCATGTCACCGACCAGCACCCTGGCGACTCCGAGGGGAACCCGCAGGCCGGCGGCGATCTCCGCAACTGATCGCACCTGCCGGCACATGGCGGCGATTGTCTGTTGTTCCAGGGCAAGTTGGATTGCCCGTTCCTCACCAAAGGACGTTGTGACGACAAGCGCCTCGATGGCGAGTTCGTATCGTGAACGCGTCCGACCACCGGTCATCGCGTAGGGACGGACAACCGGTCCCGGGGTATTCGCGGGATCGGTACTCACCCTGACCCCCTGTGCTCCTGTCGGTTCACCGCGGAAGGATCCCCTGTAGTTCGGCTCGTAGGGCAGGGGTGAGCACATCCGTGGTCCGGGTCACCAGCAGTGCCATCTCGTACCCCACAAGTCCGATGTCACATGACGGTGCGGCGAGAACCGCCATACTTGCCCCATCGCTGATCGCCATGATGAACAGGAACCCATGTTCCATCTCGACGACCGTCTGTGTCACGTTGCCTGCTTCAAAAACCCGGGCGGCGCCCTGGGTCAGGCTGACCAGACCCGACGCGACAGCGGCCAGTTGGTCCGCCCGGTCGCGTGGGAAACCGTCCGAGACCGCCAGCAGCAGGCCGTCCGCGGAAACCACCACGGTGTGCGCGACACCGGGAACTCTTTCGACGAAATTGTTGATCAACCAGTTGAGGTTCTGTGCGTCTGAGCTCATGGGCGTCACACTTCCTCCTGGGCGTTCCGACGAGAGCTGTGGGGGGTGTCCCTGACGACATCACGGGCCTGCCGAACACCCTGGTAGAAGCTGGCAAGCCGGCCACCGACCGCTTCGGGAGAGCGGGACGACCCCTCCGGCTGACGCCTTGGCGTGGTTTCAGCGCTGCCAGGTACCAGGTGTGTCATCGGGACACGCAATGGAAGACCGGCCCTGGTCGTCCCAGCGGGAGACGGCTGGCGGGCCGCTTCCGCGGCACGCCACCCGGCGTCAGCCGCGGACGACCATGATACGGATCCGGAATCCGGCGCGGCGGGCGCCGGACGGCTCGCCAACGGAACGGACTGGATGTCGGCGGGGCCGGCCGCGGCGGCCGGCAGCGGGGGTTCTCCCGGGACGGGCGACCAGCCGGGCACAGGGATGTCGGCGGGTGCCGGACCCTGAGGCCCGGGCCGGCCGGCTGGCGCCGGGTAGGGCGACGGCGGCCGGCCGATGTCACCGCTGGCGCTGACGTCGACCGGCCGAGCGGGCCGGCCGGCGGGCTCCGGTGGCCGCAAGTCACCACGCAGGCTGGCCGGGCCGCGGTGCGGGGCTGGTCCGGGACGGCCCAGCGGGGCAGCCGCCCTCGGTCGGCTCGGCAGCGAGTGCGGGGACGTCGGGGCGTGGCGTTGGAACCACGCGGAGACCGAATCGAAGATCGGGGTCGTGTCGTTGTCCTCGCCGTCCCGGTCGGCGGCTGCTTCCTCGGCCCCGTCGGTACGGGACGCCCGGTCGGCACCGTCGCCATAGGAGACGTCATCGCGATAGGACACATCGTCGCGATAAGAAACGTCGTCGCGGTAGGAAACGTCGTCGCGCGCGGCGGGCGCCCGCTCCGTCCTGAAGTCGGGACGGACGCCGCCGCCCGACGGGATGACCGTCGGCAGTTCTCCGGCCTGACCGCCGCCGGTGGGCTGGGAGTAGGCGGTGGGCGGGGGGGACAGCCGGTTGAACGGGGTCGTGTCGGGGCTGGGCGCGGCCGGTGCGCTGTCCGTGGCGGTCCGGCCTGTCGGTCCGGGCGGGGCCGCTCCGGTCAGGTCGATGCCGCCGGTGTCCAGGGAAGCCGAGCCGGCCGGATCCAGGTGCGCCGGGCCGGTGCGGCCGGCGAGGTCCAGGTAGGTCGCGCCGGTGTCCGGGCCGGTGGGGCCCGCCGCGCCCGGTCCCCGGGGGATCTCGTAGCCGCCGGTCTGGGGCTCACTCGGGAAGGGCGGATCGGCATTCGGCTGGCGGGCCGTGGTTCTGGGGATCTCCAGCGGGCCGGTGCCGGCGCCGAAGCCGCCACCGACGTCCGGCTGCTCCAGCCTGAACTCGTCGGGGCTGGTGGACCGCTCGTCCGCCGTGGTGCGGCCCGGGCCGCTTCCGTTCATGCCCGGTACGGGCAGGGACGGAGGTGCTTCGGAGCCATTGCGCGAACCGGGCGGATACGAGCCGTTGCCCTTTGGCAGGCTGTTTCCGTCGACGAACGTGTGGCCGTTGGACTCGCCGCGTGACATGCCGTTCGCCAGGGACATCCCGTCGAACCCCACCGTGCGGCCGTTGGACAGCGCCGGTGGCAGACCGTTGTCGAGCGCGGACCGGCCGACCGGGGGACGTCCGGTGGTCAGCGGCGCCGGGGGGCGTGCCGGCGTGCTCGGGGTCGCCTCACTGGCGACGACCTTGGCTGGCAGCCTTATCACGGCGGTGATCCCGCCGGAGGTCGATTCGCGGAGCTGGACGCGGATGCTGTGTCGGACGGCCAGCCGACCGACCGCGAACAGACCCATCGTGCGGGACACCGACACGTCGATGACGGGTGGGTTGGCCAGCCGTTCGTTGATGCGTTCGAGATCCTTGGCCGGCATTCCGATGCCGCGGTCCTCGATCTCGACTATCGCTCCGGCGCCAGGCCCCAGGGAGCGGCTGGCGACCTGTACCTCGGTCGCCGGCGGGGAGAAGGAGGTGGCGTTCTCCAACAGTTCGGCGATGAGGTGCACGACGTCGCTGACGGCGTTCCCGGTGATCGACACCGCGGCCGCCGCCATCTGCTTGACCCTCGTGTACTGCTCGACCTCGGAGATCGCGGCGAGGACGACCTCGTTGAGGGGGACGGGGTGGGTCCACCTGCGGGCCGTGTCGGTGCTGGCGAGCACCAGGAGGCTTTCGTTGTTCCGGCGCATACGGGTTGCCAGGTGGTCGAGCTTGAACAGGTTGGAGAGCTGGTCCGGGTCCTGCTCCCGGTTCTCCAGATCGTCGATGAGCCGCAGTTGCCGTTCGACCAGTCCCTGGCTGCGCCGGGACAGGTTGACGAACATGGCGTTGACGTTGTTCCGCAGCACGGCCTGTTCGGACGCGAGGCGGACGGCCTCCCGGTGGACCTCGTCGAACGCGCGGGCGACTTCACCGATTTCCTCGTCGGTGTTGATACCGACCGGTTCGACCTCGGTCTCGATGTCCTGTTCGGTGGAGTCGCGCAGCCGGCGGACCGACTCGGGCAGCCGGCGGCCGGCGACGTCGAGCGCGGCCGCGCGCAGCCCGAGCAGGGGGCGTACCAGGGAGCGGGCAACGATCATGGCGGCGAGCAGGGCGGCCGTCAGGATGAAGACGATGAGCAGACCGGAGAGCAGCGCCCGGCGTTGGATACCCGACCGCAGCGTCTCGACGCGGTCCTCGGTGTTGTTGTACAGGGAGTCGACGATCCTGCTGTTGAGGTCCATCGTGGCCTGGGTCGACTGCAGCCATTTCAGGTTGTCGAGCTCGAGCGACTGCCCGACCCGTCCTGTCAGGACGCCCTGTACCTCGTTGCTGGTCTCCGCGACGTCCTGACCGACGAGCGTCTCCCGGTACACCCTGGCCTGGTCCGGGTTGGCCACCGCCTCGAAACGGGAGATCTGGGTTTCGCGTTCCGTGCTCAGACCGACGAACAGCCGGTAGTCGGTGCTGTCGAAACGTCCCTGCTGGATGGTGCCGTGGATGAGGGACTGCTGGGCGGCCAGGCGTTCCCGCGCGCGGATGACGGCGTCGAGGGCCTCCACGTCGGCGTTCAGCGCGGCGTCGTCCTGGCCCTGCGGGATGAGCGACACCAGGCTGACGAGGCTGTTGATCATCCCGGTGTAGGCCACCTGGACGGAGCTCGACGAGGCCAGCGTCAACGCGGTCTCGCGCACGTTCGTCCGGTGCGACAGCCGGTCCGTGATCGACTGGAGTACCGTCCGGGTCTGCTCGGTGAAGGCGTTCTGCTGGCCCCGGACACTCTGCTCGTACTGCCGGGCCGCCTCGTCAACCTGTGTCCGCACCGTTTTGATGCGCTCGGGGGAGCGGAAGCCCGACAGGGGCGTGCCGCGTGAGGCGATATAGCCGACCGTATAGGTGCGTTCCTGTTCCAATGCGGACACCAGTGCCGTGGCGGCGCGGCTTATCTTCACCATGTCCTGGGCACGGTTGACGTCCCGGGTGCTGGTCAGCACGCTGTTGGCGCCCATCGCGGCGTTGGCCAGGATCGCGATGATCGGGACCGCGAGAATCGCGATCAGCTTGGTACGGACCCGCCAGTTCGCCGGCGCACCGAGCAGCGCTCTTATGCGTCGTATACCGCCTGGGTCCCGTGACGTGATGGCTGGGGCGTCGACGCGGGGCCCGCCGTCATCGGCGGACCGCTCCGGCTCCTGCGGTGTGACCTCGCCCGCCGGGGGAGCGTCGATGCCCGTGCCGGCTATCGGTTGTCTGCGCACGTACCTTCGCAACCTCTCCGCCAGCCTCCCGGAACATAACGTGCCGGGATGGCCCGGTATCGGGCCCGGATGTCCCTCGATAGGCACCATAGCGGTATGGCCAGACATCCCGACACGCGCCTGGCCTAAACTAGATGTCCACTTCCGATCCCGTCTGTTCGGCCCGTTCTCGGGCCATCCGGACGTATGCCCGCAGGATGGACGGAAGTCCGGGCGGGTCGGCCGCCTGTTGCCTGTCGCGCAGGTACTTTCCGGTGCCGCGTCAGGTATCGCGCCCGTTCTCCGCGGGTCTGACACCTTCTGACAGCTTCTCTATGGGCCCGCACCGTCCTGGCCTGTTCTTCGTGGGCTTGGCTCTCCGTGGGCCTGGCATCTTCTCCGTAGGCTTGGCGTCGTGGACACCGCCATCTCGAAGCCGGCCGCGGGCCCGACGGGCAACGGCCGAGGATCCGACGCGCCGGCCGCCCCCGCCTCCGCGTCTCCACCCGCGCCCGCGTGGGCGGCGTCCGACGCGCCCGGGGCGTCCGACGCGCCTGGGGCCTCCCGCCCGGCTCACGACACGGTTCTGGTCGTCGACTTCGGTGCCCAGTACGCCCAGCTCATCGCCAGGCGGGTGCGGGAGTGCCACGTCTACTCGGAGATCGTGCCCTGGGACATCTCGGTCGAGGAGATCCTCGCCCGGCGTCCCGCCGCGGTGATCCTCTCGGGTGGGCCGAAGTCGGTCTACTCGCCGGGCGCCCCGGAGGTGGACCCCGCGCTCTTCCGTGCCGGGGTGCCGGTGCTGGGCATCTGCTACGGACACCAGGTGATGGCGCACGCGCTGGCCGGGACGGTGGCCCGCACAGGTGTCGCGGAGTACGGCGCGACCCGCCTGACCGTCACCGCCGGCGGCGGTGTCCTGTTCGCGGGTCTGCCCACCAGCCAGCAGGTGTGGATGTCCCACGGCGACTCGGTGACAGCGGCGCCACCGGGGTTCGTGGTCACCGCGTCGACGCCGTCGACCCCGGTCGCGGCCTTCGAGGACGTCGCGCGCGGGCTGTTCGGCGTGCAGTTCCACCCGGAGGTGGTGCACAGCGACCGCGGCCTGGACGTCCTGCGGCGTTTCCTGTTCGCCGGCGCCGGCTGCCGGCCCAACTGGACGATGGTCAACATCGCGGACGAGGCGGTCGCGGCGGTCCGGGCCCAGCTCGGCGACGCGCGCGCGATCTGCGGGCTGTCCGGCGGGGTGGACTCGGCGGTGGCCGCGGCGGTCGTTCACCGCGCCGTGGGCGACAGGCTGACCTGCGTGTTCGTCGATCACGGCCTGTTGCGCGCGGGCGAGGCGGAGCAGGTGGAGAAGGACTTCGTCGCCTCGACCGGGGTCGAGTTGGTGCACGTCAAGGCCGCCGACCGGTTCGCCGCGGCACTCGCCGGCGTCAGCGACCCGGAGCGCAAGCGCAAGATAATAGGACGGGAGTTCATCCGGGTGTTCGAGGCCGCCGCCCGCGAGCTGGAGGCTCAGGCCGAGGCGGAGGGCTCCCGGATCGAGTTCCTGGTGCAGGGCACCTTGTATCCGGACGTCATCGAGTCCGGCTCGCCGACCGCGGCGAAGATCAAGTCGCATCACAACGTCGGCGGGCTCCCCGAGGATCTGCAGTTCTCTCTGGTGGAGCCGTTGCGCACTCTGTTCAAGGATGAGGTGCGCCGGCTCGGCGAGGAGCTCGGGCTGCCGGAGGAGATCGTCTGGCGGCAGCCCTTCCCGGGGCCTGGCCTGGCTGTCCGGATCATCGGTGAGGTCACCCCGCAGCGGCTGGCGACGCTGCGGGCCGCCGACGCGATCGTCCGCGAGGAGATCCGCCGGGCCGGGCTGGACCGCGAGATCTGGCAGGTGTTCGCGGTGCTGCTGGCGGACGTCCGCTCGGTGGGGGTCCAGGGGGACGAGCGCACCTACGGGCATCCGGTCGTGCTGCGCGCGGTCACCAGCGAGGACGCGATGACCGCCGACTGGGCCCGGCTGCCCTACGACCTGCTCGAACGCATCTCGAACCGGGTGGTCAACGAGGTCGGGCAGGTCAACCGGGTGGTGTACGACATCACCTCGAAGCCGCCGGGCACCATCGAGTGGGAGTGACCCGGGCCGGACGCGGGCCGGCGGGCCGGCGGGCTGGCGCGAGCAGGGGAGGGTGTGCAGAGGAGAGCGGAGCGGTAACCAGGCGTCACGCGGCGGGGATGCCCAGGGGACCGGCGGCCAGCGCGCGGACGCGGCCGGCGGTGACCGGGTCGATGTTGCCGCCGGAGAGGACCACCGCGGTCGGGCCCTGCGCGAGCTCGGGATGACGCAGCAGCGCCGCCGTCCCCGCTGCCCCGGCGGGCTCCACCGTCTGGCCGTCGGCGCACAGCAGCGCCACCATCGCCTCCCACAGCGCGTCCTCGTCGACCGTGATCACATCGTCCACCAGGGCGGTGGCGAGCGCCAGGGTCAGCGTGCCCGGGGTCCGTACGGCTATGCCGTCGGCGATGGTGGCCGCCGGGACGCGCACCGGCCGTCCGGCGCGCCAGGACAGGGCGAAGGCGGGCGCGCCCGCGGCCTGGACGCCGATCACCCGCACGTCGCGCCGCCGCTGTCTGATCGCCGCCGCTATCCCGCTGATCAGGCCACCGCCGCCGATGCCTACCAGGACGGTCCGCAGGCCGGGGATCTGCTCGGTGAGCTCGAGCCCGATCGTGCCCTGCCCGGCGATCACGGTCGGATCGTCGAAGGGATGCACCAGCAGCCCGCCGTGTCCGCGCACAGTGGCCTCGGCGGCCAGCAGGGCGGCGTCGATCCCGCCGTGGACGTGCTCGACCCGCGCGCCGAGGCGGCGGGTGCGCGCGACCTTGACCGGGCTCGCGCCGGCCGGGACGAAGATCGTGGCTGGGACGCCGAAGTGGGCCGCCGCGTACGCGACGCCCTGGGCGTGGTTGCCGGCGCTGGCGGCGACCACGCCCAGGGCCCGTACGGCGGGGTCGGCGAGCGCGAGTCGGGCGAACGCGCCACGTAGCTTGAACGACGCGGTGCGTTGCTCGTTCTCGCACTTCAGCCACACCGGCACGCCGGTCAGCCGGGACAGATGGGAGCTGGGCGTGACCCTGGTCCGCCGAAGCACCGGCGCGAGGACGACCGCGGCCGCGGTGACGTCGATCGCGTCGCAGCCGACGGCCCACGCGCCGTCAGCGCCGCCGGCGCTGCCCGCGGCCGCCGCGGGCGTGACGGATCTGGGCGGGACGTCGTTGTCGTCCTTACCGGTGGCACATGCCGTACCGGCGGCGGGACAGGCGGCACCGGTCTTACCTGTTCTGGTCTTACCTGTCTTACCTGTGGTTTCTGTTTTGTCGCTGGTGGTACATGTCGGGTTTTCGGTTGGCTGGCGCATCATCGTGCTCCCGGTAGCTCGGCGGCCACCTCCGACGTGACCGCGGCAACAAAAAAGCCCCCCGCCGAACTGGCAGGAGGGCGAGGCGCGCTGACCCGTCGGTATTGTTTCGAAAGCATGTCGGCCCGAAAGCCTGCTTCGAAAGCGAGGTCGCGCGCCTAACTAATGATCATAATGTGCTGCGGCACCTTCTCAGTTTGCTCTTGGACATCGGCGGCCGTCAAACCCACCGGCTCGCCCCGTGCCGGATGTTTGTCACACCCGGTGGCGGGATCGCGGCTACCGTGCGGCCCTCCCACGGGCCACGGCGCGGGCCGTGACCGCCCTGGCGGGGATGCGCGGTCGTGGCGCGCGTCGGGGCCTCGTAGGGTGAGAGCCATGTACCGCTGTCGGACCAGCCGGGCGTCGAACGTATGATCGGCTTCCTATGAGCGCGCTTCCCGGTGGCCCGTACCCCGGCTTCGGCCCGTACCCGGGCTTCGACGACGCCGACGACCGCGACGAGCCGGGGTCGCCAACGGCGGAGGGCATACCGGGCAGCCGCCCCGCCACGCCCCGGCTCGATCCCGACGCGCTGCTCGACGGCCTGAACCCGCAGCAGCGGGCGGCGGTCGTCCACACGGGCTCGCCGTTGCTCGTCGTCGCGGGCGCGGGCTCCGGCAAGACGCGGGTGCTGACGAACCGGATCGCCTACCTGCTCGCCGCGCGCGGGGTCCGCGCCGGCGAGATCCTGGCGATCACGTTCACCAACAAGGCCGCGAACGAGATGAAGGAGCGGGTCGCCGCGCTCGTCGGCGCCCGCACCCGGGCGATGTGGGTGAGCACCTTTCACTCCGCCTGCGTGCGCATCCTGCGGTCGCACGCCAAGCGCATCGGGTTCACCAGCGGCTTCTCGATCTACGACGCGGCGGACGCCCAGCGTCTGATCACGCTGGTCGCGCGCGACCTGGACATCGACCCCAAGCGGTATCCGGCACGCGCGCTCGCCACCGGTATCAGCAACCTGAAGAACGAGCTGGTCGACTGGGAGACCGCCATGAGCCGGGCGACCGGCCATGTCGAACGTGCCGTCGCCGAGGTCTACGGGCTCTACCAGCGCCGGCTGGCCGAGTCGAACGCGTTCGACTTCGACGACCTGATCATGACGACGGTGAACCTGCTGCAGGCATTCCCGGACGTCGCCGAGCACTACCGGCGCCGGTTCCGGCACGTCCTCATCGACGAGTATCAGGACACCAACCACGCCCAGTACGTCCTGGTGCGGGAACTGGTGGGGCAGGCGTCCCGGCTGACCGTCGACGGCGAGCCGGTACGGCCGGATCCGGTGCCGCTGGGCGCCGACGCCGACGAGCCCGCGGTGGAGCCGGCCGAGCTGTGCGTGGTCGGCGACGCCGACCAGTCGATCTACGCCTTCCGGGGCGCGAACATCCGTAACATCGTCGAGTTCGAGCAGGACTACCCCGACGCCACCGTGATCCTGCTGGAGCAGAACTACCGCTCCACGCAGACGATCCTCTCCGCGGCGAACGCGGTGATAGCCCGTAACGCCCGGCGCAAGCCCAAGCGGCTGTGGTCGGACGCCGGGGACGGCGAGAAGATCGTCGGCTGTGTCGCGGACAACGAGCACGGCGAGGCCGCCTTCGTCGCCGCCGAGGTCGACCGGCTCTCCGACGCCGAGCTGGCGCGCCCTGGCGAGGTCGCGATCTTCTACCGCACCAACGCCCAGAGCCGGGTTTTTGAAGAGATCTTCATCCGAGTTGGCCTGCCCTACCGGGTGATCGGCGGGGTGCGCTTCTACGAGCGCCGTGAGGTCCGGGACCTGCTCGCCTACCTGCGGGTGCTGGTGAACCCGGCGGACACGGTGAACCTGCGGCGCATCCTCAACGTGCCCAAGCGGGGGATCGGCGACCGGGCCGAGGCGATGCTCGCGGCCTTTGCCGAACGCGAGCGTGTCCCCTTCGCCGACGCCCTGAACCGGGTGGACGAGGTCCCGGGCCTGACCGCCCGGTCGGCGAACGCGGTCCGTGGTTTCGCCACCCTGCTGGCCGAGCTGCGCGCGGCCGTGGCCGACGGCCCGGTCGCGGCGCTGGAGACGGTGCTGGAGCGGACCGGCTACCTCGCCGAACTGGCAGCCGCGGACACCCTCGAGGCCGAGGGACGGGTGGAGAACCTCCAGGAGCTGGTCAGCGTCGCCCGGGAGTTCAGCGAACAGTTCCCGCAGGGCTCGCTCGCGGACTTCCTCGAGCAGGTCTCCCTGGTCGCCGACGCCGACCAGGTGCCCGACCCCGAGGACGGCGCGGATGGCGAGGGCGGTGCCGCCGGGGCCGTCACCCTGATGACGCTGCACAGCGCCAAGGGGCTGGAGTTCCCGGTGGTCTTCCTCACCGGCTTGGAGGACGGCGTCTTCCCGCACCTGCGCACGCTCGGTGACTCCACCGAACTCGAGGAGGAACGCAGGCTCGCCTACGTCGGCATAACCCGGGCGCGCGCCCGGCTGTACCTGACCCGGGCGGAGGTCCGCAGCGCCTGGGGCCAGCCGACGTACAACCCGCCGTCGCGGTTCCTCGAGGAGGTGCCGGCCGAACTGGTCGACTGGCAGGGGAACACACAGTCGGCGCCGGCCGCCGCCCACCCGCGGACGAGCGCGTGGGGCTCGGCGCCCGCGGGGCCGTCCAGCGCGCGGGCCGGCGG
>NZ_CAAAFS010000315.1:0-18094 GCF_900634755.1 Protofrankia symbiont of Coriaria myrtifolia | reverse complement strand
CAACGTCGTCACCTGCTACGCCCACCTGTCCCGGATCAGCGTCCGGCAGGTCTGACAGGCACGGCGGCCAGCGGTAGCGGTAGCGGTGGTCAATAGTAGACGTTGTGTTTGGCGAGCCACGCGAGTGGGTCGACCTTGGTGCCGTTCTGGCCGCCCAGCCGGACCTCGAAGTGCAGGTGCGGCCCGGTGGAGAACCCGGTCGACCCCTCCAGGCCCACCTGCTGACCGGTGGCGACCTGCTGACCGACCCGGACGCTGATCCGGGACAGGTGGGCGTAGCAGGTGACGACGTTGTTCGCGTGCCGGACCTGGACGAAGTTGCCGTAGCCGGACTCCCACCCCGCGTAGATGACGGTGCCGCCGTAAGCGGCGACGACCTGGGTCCCCATCGGTGCGCCGAGATCGATGCCGGGGTGGCCGTTCGCGCCGCCGAAGCGCTGGGTGATCCGGGCCTGTATCGGGCGGACCCAGCGCAGCTCGTCCTGCCGACGTACGGCCTCCGCGGCCGTGGTCCGTTGCTGGAGGAGCAGGATGGACATCTGGGCCAGTGCCTCGTCCCGGTCGACGCGGTCGGCCTGGGCCTGGCGTCGTGCGGCGTCGCCGTCGCGTTGCCGCTCGAGCAGGGCAGGGTCGCTCAGCCCGTCGGTGGCGGCGTCCGTCACGCCACCGGATGCGGGGTCGAAGATCGTCCCAGCGGTGCGCAGGCCGGAAATGACCGCCGGATCGGAGTGGGCGATACCGGTTGTGTTGATCATAACGATGCCGAGGGTGGAGACCACGGCGGTGGCGATGCCGGTACGGCGGATCTGCGCTGCCGATGCCGTCCGGCGAGCGGAGCCGGACGAGCCGCTGTGGCCCGTGGCCCTGCCATGGCCGCGATGCCGCCCTGAGTCACGGGCTGAGGGCTGCGACAACCCGAACTCACGCTCCCGTTGCTCGACAAGACTCCCGCCGTGTCACGGCATGCCATGACACGGCGTGTTACGTCACGGCATGTCACGGTACGACGGGAGGAAAAGCCTGCAAACCGGATCGAACGCTACACCGTCCCAAAGCGGGCTTTGACACCACCCCCGCCCACGGCGGGCGTGATGCGTGAAGCGGCGCAATTATTGCTTTTTCGTCATTGTGAGTGATGAAGATTTCGATCATGTTGGAAGTCGTCGGCCGCTGAACGGCCCTCCGCCCATGACGCGCGGTCGGAACGGGCGTCGCGGAGGGATCTCGGCGCCTCCGCCGGCGTCTCGGCCTGCTCCGCTTCCGCGGCCTCCTCCGCACCGCCGGGGCCGGTGCGTCCGGTGTCAGGGCCGGTGCGTTCGCCGCCCGGGGCGGTGTGTTCGACGTCGTCCAGATGCGCGAGCGTGGTCGCGATCTGGTGGACGACGTCGATGTTGAACGGCAGCGAGTGGTGACCGACGCCGGGAACCCGCAGGTTGCGGACGATCAGGTCCGGATGGCGGACCAGCGCCGCCTCGGTCGGACGAATGATCGTGTCCAGGTCCCCGGAGAAGGCCACGAACCTGGTCCGGCAGTTCGGTGCGGGTTCGGCCAGCTCACGGATCACGTCCGAGTCCGGGAAGAGCTGGCGCAGCAGGGTGTACGGCACCATCGGGGGGAGCAGCCGTGCCAGGCGGGTGCCCTCGTGCGGTGTGCCCAGCGTCACCAGGGTGTGCACGCGGGCGTCGCCGTCGAGTTTCTGTACGTAGTAGCGGGCAACCAGACCGCCAAGGGAGTGCCCGACGATGTGTATGCGCGGGTAGCCCGTCTGCTCGCACATCGTCTCGACCACCGTGGCCAGCTTGCGGGCCGCGGTCGGGACGTCCGCGGTGAACAGCGGCAGGTTCACGGTGGCGACCCGCCCGAAGCCTCGCCGGCGCAGCGAACGACGTAGCCGAGTGAAGATCGACCTGTTGTCGATCAGGCCGTGGACCAGCAGGATCGGCGTGCCCGCGGCTTCGATGTCGCCGACGAGCAGCCCACGCCGCAGCGGGGAAAGGCCGTCGAGGGTGTAGCGGTCGGCCGGTTCGCGCAGCCGTTCCGAGACGACCCCGATCGGATAGAAGGCGATATGGGTTGCCAGCCAGGTGGCTTCCGCGGCCATTCCACGGATCGCCGCCGGTGTCTCAAGCAGGCCGCGGGTCATTTGCGTGCCCCGACGGGCCGCGGATGCGCTCATGGATCGGGTGGCTCTGCCTGCCGCCGCCCCCACCGGCCCCAGTTGACGCTTTCCGATTGCCCTGCTCCCGTCCGTGCTCGGACAGTTGTCCGAAGAACCAGTCGGCCGCACGAACTGGCCAGCCGAAGGCAGCGCGATCATCGGCCTGCTCGCGCGGCCGCGGGTCCGGGTTTCCCGCGCGGGGATGGACCCGGGAACGGCACGATACTCGCAGGCGCGTAGCCCCTGGACGTTGCCCGGATGTCGCACCCGACCACGCCGGGTCCGACGGATCGTCGACCGCGTGGGCGGCACCCAGCCGGCCGACGCCTACCGGACACGGCCCAGCCGTTTCACACCAGACGGACCTGGCGCGGTCCGGGAGGCGTCACTGGGAACCGCCACGACGTCTACCATTACTGAGAGTATAAAAAGAGTGGGTGGATGTCGACTGTTGGTTTCTCGCCGTGACTGCCGGCCGGGATGGCGGCGGCTGTGATCCCGCCGGGCAACAGCGTGCTTCCGCCGGTGCGTCCGGCTAGGGTCTACGGAGAGATCGGGCCACGGAACGCCATGTACGGGGCACCGCGTCAGGGAAGCGACGTCCCCGGCTGATGGTGTCAGGGAACGCGAGGAGGCCGCGTGAGCGAGACCGGTGAACGTATCCGGGTGGTGGTCGCCAAACCCGGCCTTGACGGCCACGATCGCGGCGCCAAGGTTATTGCGCGGGCCCTGCGGGACGCGGGTATGGAGGTCGTCTACACCGGTCTGCACCAGACGCCCGAGCAGATTGTCGAGACCGCTATCCAGGAGGACGCCGACTGCATCGGCCTGTCGGTGCTCTCGGGCGCACACATGACCCTTTTCGCGCGTCTGATGGAGCTGCTGCGGGAGCGCGGCGCCACCGACATCGTGGTAACCGGTGGCGGGATCATACCGGATGCTGACATTCCGCAGTTGAAGGCGCTCGGCGTCGCCGAGATATTCACGCCCGGGGCGACCACGGGCGAAATCGTCGAATGGATCCGGTCGAGCGTGGCCGCGGCCCATGCGCCCGGCCCCAGTGCGGTTTCCGCGGGCTGAGTCTTCCGGGGTCTTTCGGGTACCTTCCGGGCCCACCGGTTTCGTCTCCCGGGTCACCGGCTTTCCGGCCCGCTCGAGCGGGCCGGCGGACGACCCGGGACGGAGGGCCTTTCGGGTACACGAGCCGAGGGCCGGACCGCGACCGGGTCCCGGTCGGGGAACGCACGCCGGCGCCGAAGCCCGCACGGGTGCGTGGGGCTACCCCGGCCGGGGTTTCGAGAGATCGCTCATAGGGGCGGATCCGGGAGGTCTCGCGGGTAGGTGGGCCGGGGCCGCCGGCCGGCCAGGTACGTGCCCGGTACGCCACGGGGCCCGCTCGTCGTGTCCACTCCGTCCGGACACGGGGCACCGCCGGGCGGGACGCCGGCACTCCGCACCGGCCGTGTCCGCCGGCCGTGCCCGCCGGCTCTGTTCACCGGTCGTGTCCTGTCGCCGGTCCGCCGGGTGGGCACGGGCATGCACCGAGGATGCGCTGAACATGTGCCGGGCATGCTTGTCTTCGTTGTTTGTTCGCCGTTGTCCATCCGCCGTTGTTGTGACATCGGGTGTCACAGG
Source organism: Protofrankia symbiont of Coriaria myrtifolia (assembly GCF_900634755.1). Classification (NCBI taxonomy): domain Bacteria; kingdom Bacillati; phylum Actinomycetota; class Actinomycetes; order Frankiales; family Frankiaceae; genus Protofrankia; species Protofrankia symbiont of Coriaria myrtifolia. The sequence goes on along the minus strand of NZ_CAAAFS010000315.1, from coordinate 14,301 downwards.
CGCTTGTAGTTGTTCCGCCGTTCCCGTTCGGCCGGCGGTGCACGGCTTGTGGCCGGATCCGGGTACGCAGTGAGCGAGGTAACGCGGCCGTCGCCGTAGCGGGCGCCGAGATCGTGCCGGGTTCGATCGGAATAGTGGGTATTGCGATCACTGTGATCGCGGTGTCGACCACCACAAAAGCAGGCGTCCGGCACCGGATCCGGGTGATGATGGTGGCTGACCCCGGACATACGAGACCGGCCGCCGCGGCAGGAGCAGCCTCCACCGGGACGGGCGTCTTCAGTAGGCTCGGGGCGGCTTCCCTTTTCTTCGAACTTACGAACGTTCGACCCTGACCACCGATCTCATATCCGACTGGACGGACTGTGGATCTCTTCGAGTATCAGGCGAAGAAGCTGTTCGCCGACCACGGCGTGCCTGTGCCCAGCGGCAAGGTCGCCACGACCCCCGACGAGGCACGCGGCATCGCAACTGATCTTGGTGGGCGTGTCGTCGTCAAAGCGCAGGTCAAGACCGGCGGCCGCGGCAAGGCTGGTGGCGTGAAGGTCGCCGACGGCCCGGACGACGCCACCGCCAGGGCATCGGCAATCCTCGGGATGGACATCAAGGGCCACACGGTCCACTCGGTCCTCGTGGAGCAGGCGAGTGACATCGCCGAGGAGTACTACGCCTCCTTCCTGCTGGACCGGGCGAACCGGACCTTCCTCGCCATGTGTTCCCGCGAGGGCGGGATGGAGATCGAGGAGGTCGCCGCGACCAAGCCGGAGGCGCTCGCCCGCATCCCGATCGACCCGCTCGTCGGGGTCGACGCCACCATTGCCCGCCAGATCGCGGTGGCGGCGAAGCTCCCCGAGGCGGCCCTCGACGGTGCCACCGAGCTGCTGGTGAAGCTGTGGGAGGTCTTCGTCCGCGCCGACGCCACCCTGGTGGAGGTCAACCCGCTGATCCTCACCGGCGACGGCCGCGTGGTCGCGCTGGACGGCAAGGTCAGCCTGGACGAGAACGCCTCCTTCCGCCACTCCGACCACGCCGCGTTCGTGGACGTCGCCGCGGTGGACCCGCTGGAGCAGCGGGCCAAGGAGAAGGACCTCAACTACGTCAAGCTCTCCGGGCAGGTCGGCATCATCGGTAACGGTGCCGGTCTGGTCATGTCGACCCTCGACGTGGTGACATACGCCGGTGAGGAGTTCGGTGGGCAGCGCCCGGCGAACTTCCTCGACATCGGTGGCGGGGCGTCCGCGGAGGTGATGGCGGACGGTCTGTCGATCATTCTGAGTGACCCGGCGGTGAAGAGTGTGTTCGTGAACATCTTCGGCGGGATCACCGCCTGTGACGCCGTGGCCAACGGCATCGTACAGGCGTTGAAGATCGTCGGCGACATCACCACCCCGCTGGTCGTGCGGCTCGACGGCAACAACGCCGAGGAGGGCCGGCGGATCCTGCGCGAGGCCAACCTCGACGTGGTCAAGCCGGTGGACACCATGGACGGCGCGGCGCGGCTCGCCGCCGAGCTCGCCGCGGCCGCGGCCTGAGCGGACGGGAAGAGGCTTCCGACAATGGCAATCTGGCTGGACGAGACGTCCAAGATCCTGGTTCAGGGCATCACCGGCTCCGAGGGACGCAAGCACACCGCCCGGATGCTGCGCGCCGGCTCGAAGATCGTCGGCGGCACCAACCCGAAGAAGGCGGGCACCGAGGTCGAGGGTGTGCCGGTCTTCGCGACGGTGGCCGAGACGATCGAGAAGACCGGCGCCGACGTCTCGGTGGTGTACGTCCCGCCGGCCGGGACCAAGGCGGCCGTCATCGAGGCGATCGACGCGGGCATCCCGCTCGTCGTGGTCATCACCGAGGGCGTGCCGGTGCACGACACCACCGACTTCTGGGCGTACGCGAAGTCCAGGGGCAACAGCACGCGGATCATCGGGCCGAACTGCCCCGGGATCATCAGCCCGGGCCGGTCGAACGCGGGCATCATCCCGGCCGACATCACCCCGCAGGGCCGCATCGGCCTGGTCAGCAAGAGCGGCACCCTGACCTACCAGATGATGTACGAGCTGCGTGACTTCGGCTTCTCCACCTGTGTGGGCATCGGCGGTGACCCGGTCATCGGCACCACCCACATCGACGCGCTCGCCGCGTTCGAGACCGACCCCGACACCGACGCGATCGTGATGATCGGTGAGATCGGTGGTGACGCCGAGGAGCGGGCCGCCGCCTACATCGAGGAGCACGTCACCAAGCCGGTCGTCGGCTACGTCGCGGGCTTCACCGCGCCGGAGGGCAAGACGATGGGCCACGCGGGAGCGATCGTGTCCGGTTCGTCCGGGACAGCGCTCGCCAAGAAGGAGGCTCTGGAAAAGGCGGGGGTGCGGGTCGGCAAGACCCCGTCCGAGACCGCCCGGCTCATGGCCGACGTCGTGCGTTCCCTGTAGCCGCTCGCGGAACCTGCCCCGCGGGGGATCCCGCTTCGAATGATCTTGTTTCCGCTGGTTGTCGTTCCTGGCGTCGTATGACGGCGGGCCCGTTGCGGCGGCATCGTTTCCGGACCGGGTGTGGCGAGTCGTTTCCGACGGTCGGCCACGCCCGGTTGTCTTTTGTGCACCCCCTGCGTTGTTGGTGGCGAGCGGCTCTGTGCCGTGGATATTTTCAGGGTCCTTTCCCGGACATGATCGCGTTGTTTCGGCGGCCAGGGGCTACGGTGTCAGGGATGAGTCCGTCAGGTCACCGCTGATCGCTGAAGTGGGGTCGTCCCGTGACACGTATAGCCGGCCGAGACATACCGAACAACGACCTTGGCATCCTGGCTGCCGGCGTCGTCCTGTTCATCGCGTCGTTATTCAACTGGTTCTCGGCCAGTGGGTTCGGCGTCACCCGTGGAGAGAACGCGTGGGGCGTCGGCTTCCTCGCCTACGGCGGCGTCGAACTCGGGCTGCTCGCCGCCGCCCTGGTGGCGGTGCGGGTCTTCACCCGGGTCCAGCTGCCGGCGGTGGGCGCTGACTGGTCTCTGATCATCGCGGGTGTCGCCGGCCTCGGCACGATCCTGATTTTCTTCAAGGTGGCGCTGGGGATCGACGGTCTCGACCGGGCGATCGGGCTGTGGCTCGGGTTTGTCGCGTCCATCGCCATCACGGTCTTCGCCGTCCTGACCGCCGTCGCCGGCGGGCACGCGCTGCCGCGCGGCGGCCACCGGGACCGCTCGCCCAACCCGATACCTCCCGCTCCCGGGTACGACGCGTACGGCCAGCCACTCTCGGGCGGTTACGGCCAGCCAGGCTCCTACGGTCAGCCGCCGCAGGCCGGTGGGTACGGGGGGCAGCCGGGTGGCTACGGCCAGCCGCCGCAGGCCGGGGACTACGGGCAGCAGGCCTACGGCCAGCCGGGCTCCTACGGCGGCCAGCCGCCGCAGCCCGGTGAGGGCCAGCCGCCCTACGGCCAGCCCGGCCGGTAAGGCCCGCTCCGCCCCCTGGCCCCGGCCCCGCGGACGGGCCGGCTGCCCGCCACACCCGGAAATGTCCGACCTCTCCACTAGAATTCGAACACATGTTCGTCGACGGGGAGGTCGTCATGGCTGTCAGCACCGCGTGGTTGCGGGCCGAGTCCAGACGTCTGCGGGCGCTCGGGTGGTCCTATCGGCGGATCGCGCTGGAGTGGCAGCGCCGGTATCGGCTCAACGCCCGGGTCGCCTTCCGGCTCGCCCACGGCTGGACGCAGGAGGAGGCGGCCCGGCGCTGGAACGCCCGCTGGCCCGGCGACGACGCGCTGAAGACGGGCAAGTCCTTCTCCTACTGGGAGGTCTGGCCCGCCCGCGGTGGCCGGGCCCCGTCGACCCGAACGCTCCATCGGCTGGCCGAGCTCTACCTGTGCCGTCCCGGCGATCTTCTTGACGGGGATGATTTCGGCCGTCTCGACACGGGCCGCGACGAGGCCGTGCGTGGGCACGCGAGCGCGCGTGGGCACGAGGCCGCCCCGGCGCGCTCCGGCCGGCTGATCCACGCCCCGCGCGAACACCGCGCCGGGCCGGCGACATCGGGTGGCGACTGCGACCCGTGTGTCGGCCACCCGGCCCGCCGGTCCTCCCGTCACCCCGTCTGAGCAGGCGCTATGCCCTGATCAACGGTGCTCTCGACGGATGCGCACAGGCCGCCTGAGGTCAGTACAGTCGGAGCGGAACGGTCCCTGGCCGCTGACCATGCCGTCGGCTTCGACGGCGCGTTGCCGGCCACCTGCTTCTCCGGGGAGTCCCGTGTCCGCTCGACTGGTTGTTCTCGCCTCCGGGGTGGGCACCACCTTGCAGGCTGTGCTGGACGCCTGCCGGGATCCGTCCTTCGGCGCCGAGGTCGTTGCCGTGGGCACGGACCGTTTCGGCACTGGCGCGCAGGAACGGGCGGTGGCTGCTGGTATCCCAGTCTTCACTGTCCGTCTTGAGGACTTCCCGCGCCGGGAGACGTTCGACGAGGCCACAGCGGAGCGGATCGCCACCTGTGATCCGGATCTGCTGGTGCTCGCCGGCTACATGAAGATCCTTGGAAAGCAGGTCATCGGACGTTTCCGAACGGTGAACACCCATCCGTCGCTGCTGCCCGCGTTTCCCGGCGCCCACGCCATCCGGGACGCGCTCGCGCACGGTGTGAAGGTCAGCGGGGTCACGGTTCACTGGGTCGACGAAGGAGTCGATACCGGGCCGATCCTTGCGCAGGCGGCGGTGGACGTGGAAGCGTCCGACACGGAAGAAACGCTGCGTAGCCGTATCCAGGCAGTGGAACGTGTCCTGTACGTACAGACGATCGGCCGGATCGTCCGGTCGGAGGAGGGGACATGACATCCGCACAGGTCCCGCGGGAGTCCTCACCCAACGAGCCGGTGGCGGGAGCGCAGGGTTCCCCGCCTACCGACGCGGCCTCGTCCGGCGGTGGCGAACTGGTCGCCACGGGGCGGCGCCCCATCCGGCGGGTACTGGTCAGCGTCTACGACAAGACCGGTCTGGCCGAACTGGCGGCCGTGTTCACCGAGGCCGAGGTGGAGGTCGTCTCCACCGGTTCGACCGCGGAGGTCCTCGCCCGGCACGGCCTGGCCGTCACACCGATCAGCACCCTCACCGGGTTCCCCGAGATCCTCGGCGGGCGGGTGAAGACGCTGCACCCGCGGGTGCACGCCGGCCTGCTCGCGGACCTGCGCAACGTCGAGCACGCCGAGACGCTCGCTGAACTCGACATCGAGCCGTTCGACCTCGTCGTGTCCAACCTCTACCCCTTCCGGGAGACGGTGGCCGGCGGGGCTCCCGAGGACGAGGTGATCGAGCAGATCGACATCGGTGGCCCGGCGATGATCCGTGCCGCCGCGAAGAACCACCCCACCGTGGCCGTGGTGGTCTCCCCGGCGGACTATCCGGAGCTGGTCGCCGCGATCCGGGCCGGTGGTTTCGACCTGGCCGCCCGCCGCCGACTCGCCGCCCGCGCCTTCGCCCACACCGCCGCCTACGACGTCGCGGTCGCGTCCTGGTTCGCCAGCGTCGGCGCACCCGACCAGGTCGCCCGCGAGTCCGGCTGGCCGGACACGGTCGCCGCGGTGTGGCGCCGCGCCGAGGTGCTGCGCTATGGCGAGAACCCGCACCAGCGGGCCGCGCTGTACGCCGCCGAGAACGAGGAGCCGGGGCTCGCCGGTGCCCGGCAGCTACACGGCAAACCGATGTCGTTCAACAACTTCACCGACGCGGAGGCGGCCCGCTCCGCCGTGGCCGACTTCAGCGAGCCGGCCGTGGCCGTGATCAAGCATGCCAACCCCTGTGGTCTGGCGATCGGCCGCGACATCGCCGACGCGCACCGCAAGGCGCACGCCACCGATCCGGTGTCCGCCTTCGGCGGGGTCATCGCGACGAACCGTCCGGTCAGCGTCGCCCTGGCCGAGCAGATCGCGGAGATCTTCACCGAGGTCGTGGTGGCGCCCGGCTACGACGGCGGGGCGGTGGAGATCCTGGCCCGCAAACCCTCGATCCGCCTGCTGGAGAGCCCCCTGCCGCCGCACTCGCACGGCGTGCAGATACGTCAGATCTCCGGTGGGCTGCTGCTGCAGTCCCGCGACGCGCTGGACGCCGCCGGCGACGATCCTTCGGGCTGGACGCTGGAAGCCGGCTCGCCCGCGGACGAGGGCACCCTGGCCGATCTCGCCTTCGCCTGGAAGGCAGTCCGGTCGGTGAAGTCGAACGCGATCCTCGTCGCCACCGACGGCGCCACGGTCGGTGTCGGCATGGGCCAGGTGAACCGGGTGGACGCCGCGCGACTCGCGGTGGCCCGTGGGGGTGACCGCGTGAAGGGGGCGGTGGCCGCCAGCGATGCCTACTTCCCGTTCCCGGACGGGCTGCAGGTGCTCATCGACGCCGGGGTCCGCGCGGTTGTCGAACCGGGCGGATCCGTCCGCGACGAGCAGGTCGTGGCGGCCGCGCGGGATGCCGGGATCACCCTCTACTTCACCGGCGTCCGGCATTTCACGCACTGACAGTCACGTACTGACGGTAGCCAGCGGAAGTGCCCGAAGCCTTTCGGGGCTGCTGGACGTGCTGCTTACTGACAGTGCTCAGCGGAGACGGCGTCCGAATCCGCCACGGCCTGACCAGGGCGCGGCGGCCGGTGGGGCCGGGTCGATGTCGGGGTCACGGGCAGGCATCCGCCGCGCGGCCGGCGTTTCGGTGACGACGGTGTCATCGGTTCGGCCGTCGTCCCGCCGCGGTGACGCGCGTACCTGGTCGTTGGTGCCGTCCGGATCCGCATGTGGCGGCCGGACGGCACCGACGCTTCATGAGATGGACGCGGACTCCGCCGCTGCCGCCCCACGCCGCGACGTGCTGGTGGTGGTGCCGTTCGAGGACGCCGGGATGGCCCCACCGGGCGTGTCGTTGGTGGGAACGTAACGCTGCGCCACCCAGTCCAGGGCTTCCCGCCAGTTCGCGCCGTACAGGACCGAGATCCTGTCCGCCGTCTGCCGCGCGAGCGCCTGTACGAACACCCGGTCGTCGCTGTCCAGGTGCCGGGCGTCTCCGAAGGTCTCCCAAGCTCGGAACATCAGTTCCTGCAACTTCTTGCTGTGTGGTGATTCGTCTGTCACGGCCCACTCCCTCCCCCTCCGGTGGCTGCGGCGGAAGTGTCCCCTAGTCCCGTGCGGAGGGTTCACCCGGGGTCTAAAAAATTGCGATTCGATGGATGATCGCGGATTTTTGCGATTGCCGGCGCGGTGCTGGGCGATCCGCCCACTTAAAGATCAAAAACGCCTCGGAGCTGCCCGGACAGGGCAGCTGGCGTGGTCGGAAGGCCCCGGCGAGCGCTGGGGCGCGGCGTGACCGCGGGGCCACCGCGACCGGCACCGCCTCCGGACGCCCATCCTCAACAACTCCAACGACTGTCGCGGCCGGGAGGTCGCCTTCCGGTGGGCCGCTGCGGCCGGGAGGCCGCCTTCCGGTGGACGTAGACTGCTCTGCGTGGTCGGAGTGAGTGGCCGGGGGATCGAGTCCGGACAGGGGCTGTCGGTTCCGGTCGACCGTCCGGCCGGTGGGGCGTGGACATGTCGGTGACTGTGTGGTGTCGGTGACTCTACGGTGAACGCCGGTCGCCGTCAGCGTCTGGCCCGGAGACGCTCGTCGCCGGGCTGGGACCCGGTGCTCACGGTCGTGCTGGGTGCGGCGATCATCGCTCTGGTGTTCGTGTCACAGGACCACTGGCGACGCGGGCTGCTCGGGCTGGGCGTGGTCCTGCTCGCCGGGGCCGTCCTGCGGCTGGTCCTGCCGACCCGGCGGGCCGGGTTGCTCGCCGTCCGGAGCCGGGTTTTCGATGTCGCGACACTCGTGGCCCTCGGCATGACGATCGTCGCGGTGACGCTGGCGGTACCGGCCCCGGGGTCGTGAGGGCCGCGCGGACGCGGCCGTCATCCCTGAAGGGCGCGCGGCGGCGGGGCCCGCTGCCGACGGATATCCGGTGGCGGAGCGTCCGCTGCCGTGATCCCGGTGGCCTCCCGGGAGGCTCGGCCGGCCCGGGGCGAGGAGTCCGCCGCCCATCTCGAAGGCGATCGCGGTAACCTCACGATATCCGGAACATTTCTAAACATCATCCGAATATCGTGTTCAGATGAGCGGGGCGAACAGTACACATGCCGACCCACCGCGTCCCCCTGATCCCCGGTGACGGGAGCGGGCCTGGGCACACCGAGGCGGCCACCCGGGTGCCCGGGGCGGCTGCCTCGGCCGTGGGCTGCGGTTTCGGCGTCATCTACGATCTGAGGCCGAACCGTATCGACCCGGCCGCCGGCGGGACGGCGGAATACACCGACACCATCACCGAAAAACTGAGGGGCTGACACCGATGGGTGGGAAGGTAACCGTTGTCGGAGCTGGTTTCTATGGTTCCACGACCGCGCAACGTCTTGCCGAGTACGACATTTTCGACACGGTCGTCCTCACCGACATCATCGAGGGCAAACCGCAGGGGCTCGCTCTCGACCTGAACCAGTCGCGGCCGATCGAGGGTTTCGAGACCACGGTTGTCGGGACGAACGACTACGCCGACACCGAGGGGTCGGACGTCGTCGTCATCACCGCCGGTCTGCCGCGCAAGCCGGGCATGAGCCGGCTGGACCTGATCGAGGTCAACGCGAAGATCGTTCGTCAGGTGTCGGAGAACATCGCGAAAACCTCGCCCGAGGCCGTCGTCATCGTGGTGTCCAATCCGTTGGACGAGATGACCGCGCTCGCCTCGAACGTCCTCGGCTTCCCCCGCAGCCGGGTCATCGGCCAGGCTGGCCTGCTCGACACCGCCCGTTTCACCAACTTCGTCGCGGTGGAACTCGGCGTGCCGGTGAAGTCGGTCCGCACGCTCACTCTGGGTTCGCACGGCGACACCATGGTCCCGGTGCCCTCACACTCCACGGTGGACGGCAAGCCGCTCGCCGACCTGCTCCCCGCGGACAAGATCGAGGAGCTGGTGACCCGTACCCGCAACGGCGGGGCCGAGGTGGTCGCGCTGCTCAAGACCGGGTCGGCGTACTACGCGCCGTCCGCCGCCGCCGCCCGGATGGTCAAGGCCGTGGCCGAGGACTCCGGCGCGGTGATACCGGCGTGCGCGTGGGTGGATGGCGAGTTCGGTATTGCCGGTGTCTATCTCGGTGTGCCCGCCGAGATCGGCCGTGGTGGCGTGAAGAAGGTCGTGGAGATCGACCTGTCCGACCAGGAGAAGGCCGCGCTGGTCACCGCCGCCGAGGCCGTCCGGGCCAAGCAGGCCGACGTCGCCAACCTGTAACGGCCTGTAGTAACGGTCTGTAACGGCTGCCGGCTGTGACGGCGCGTTGCCGTAGCGGACCATGGCCGGTCGATGGTTGGTCAATGGTTGGTCGATCGTCCCATGGCCGTACCACCGGCCATGGGACGAAACCGGCCCGCGGGACGAGCCGGGAGCGGCACGGCCGGGCGGAGCGGCTGGCATCGGCGGCATGAGGGCATCGGCCGGCTGGCGAGCCCATCGCCCGCCCCGGCCGGTGCGCTCACCGCCAGCCGGCCACCAGCTTGCGCACGGCCAGCCGGGCCAGCGACGCGGTGGGGATCGTCCCGCGTCCCAGGCCGATCTCCAGCAGGGTGTCGAAGAGTTCGGTGCGGTGGCTCGCGGCCGCGACAGCGGCGTCCATCAGGGTGCGATGCCGGCCGGCGAGCCCGGCCAGCAGGGTGATGTGGCGCAGGTGCCGCCCGAGCTCACGCTCGAGGGCGTGCCGGTAGGCCGCGCCGGCCGCGCCCGGCGCAGCGGTGACAGCGGCCTGGCCGGCGAGCGAACCTGACAGCAGGGCGTAGTAAATGCCCTCGCCGGTGAGCGGATTGATCAGCGACGCGGCGTCTCCGGCGAGCAGCACCGGGCCGTCGGGCTGGCGGGGCCGCCAGGTCGACAGGGGCAGGTGGTGGGCGCGCAGCGTCCCGGGATACGCGGGCTGGTCGGCAAGCATCCGGGCCAGGGTGCCGTGCAGGACGGCCCGACCACCACCGTCGTCGTCGCCGTGCAGCTCGTCGAGCTTGGAACGCAGCATCCCGTAGCCGATGTTGGCGCGGCCGTCCCCGATCGGGAACGACCAGGCGTAGGCCGGCCAGCCCTCGTCGGTCATCTCGATGAGCTGCTCGGGCGGGCGGTCGGCGGACGGCGCGTCGGCGTACCCGCGCACGGCGATGGCCAGCGCCTCCGGTGGGTTCGGCCCGATGCCCAGGGCCCGCCGGGTGGCCGAGTTCGCCCCGTCCGCCCCGATCACCACCCGGGCTCGCAGGTGGCCGTTGACCACCACCGGCTCGCCCGCGCCGCCGCCCGCCGCCACCGAGCGCACCCGCTCGCGCCGCAGGACGGCTCCGCGCTCGCGGGCGGCGGCGACCAGGCGCGCGTCGAAGATCTTGCGTGGCACCACGTAGTTCGCCCGTGGGCACGGGGTCGCCACCTGCGCGCCGCCCGGCGCGCGCAGCCGCATCCGGTCCACCGGCGTGAACCCGGCGGCCGCGTCCGGCACGCCGAGCGCGCGCAGAACGTCCAGGCCGTGCGGGGCGATGCCGTCACCGCAGGCCTTGTCCCGGGGGAAGTCCGCGGCGTCGAGCAGCACGACGCGGGTGCGTGGCCGCAGCTGCAGCGCGCGCAGGGCGGCGGCGCAGCCGGCCGGGCCGGCGCCGACGACGAGCAGGTCGATGGTCCCGGCCGGGCCGGCCGTGGACGCCGTCCCGGACGCCGCCGTGCGGGCCGCCGCGGAAGCCGCGGTGGAGGCGCCGGTGGAGGCTCCGGTGGAGGCCGCCGGAGAGACGGTCGCGGACGTGCTCATGCTGTCGGGAGATGTCGGTGTTGCCACATCGGCCCAGTGTCCCAGTGCGTTGGGCGCACACCCGCGTGAGGAGGTTCGTACAGTTCATCAGGTGGATGCCCTTGCGCAGGTGGACGCCTGGCCGGTGGAGAACGCGGCCGTCGCGGTGCTGCTCTCCGGAGGTTCCGCGGATCCCGGCGGTCCTGCCGGTTCCAGCACGGCCGCCGGCACCGGCGATGCCCTCGGCGCGGTCACGGTCGCCGGGTCGGTCGGGGACGCGGACAGGCTGTTCCGGCTGGCGTCGGTGTCGAAGCTGCTGTCCGCCTACGCGGTGCTGATCGCCGTGGAGGAAGGGGTCTTCGCTCTCGACGATCCGGCGGGCCCGCCGGGTTCGACCGTCGCGCACATGCTCGCCCACACCTCGGGTCTGGAGTTCGCCGGCAGCCGGCTGCTGGCCGAGCCCGGGGCGCGACGGGTCTACTCGAACACCGGTTTCGAGATCCTCGGGGAGACGCTCGAGAAGGCGTCCGGGATCGCCTTCCCCGACTACCTGGCCGAGTCCGTGTTCGCGCCGTTGGGGATGGGCTCCTCCGAGCTACGGGGTTCGCCCGCACACGCGGTGTGGTCGAACCTGCACGACATGATCCGTTTCGCCGCCGAGTTGCTGGCGCCGCGCCTGCTGGCCCCCGCCACCTTCGCGCTGGCGACGTCGGTGGCCTTCCCCGGTCTCATCGGTGTGCTGCCGGGCTTCGGCGCGCAGAAGCCGAACGACTGGGGGCTCGGTTTCGAGATCCGCGGCGGGAAGCAGCCGCACTGGACGGGCAGCACCAACTCGCCCGCCACGTTCGGCCACTTCGGCCGGAGCGGGACGTTCCTGTGGGTGGATCCCGCGCCGCGAGCGGCCTGCGTGGCCCTGACCGACCGCGAGTTCGGCACCTGGGCGGCGCAGGCGTGGCCGGTGCTGTCCGACGACGTGGTGGCCGCCGTCCGCGCGGCGGGTGTTCCGCGCTGAGCGTGTTACCCGTGTCGGCACTGCCCCGCGCCCGCCGGGAGGACGGGCGCCGAGCGGACGGCGCCGCCCGGCCGATATGACGGGCGTGCCGGGCGTGACGGCGCCGGGATCGTGGGTAGTTAGCAACTGATGGCTAATCCGATCAGCGCCTTCCGTTCCGGGGCGCGGAAGGCGTCCGACGCCGCGGGTTCCGTGCGCCGCAGAAGACCCTTCGTTGACCATGCCGTACGCGGCTACCGCCGGTATGCCGAGGACGGCGGTGACCGGCTCGCGGCGGCTGCCACGTATTTCGCCTTCCTGTCCTTCTTCCCGCTGGTGGCGCTGGCCTTCTCGATCACGGGGTTCGTGGTCGACGCGTATCCGAACGTCCAGCAGGGACTGGCCAACCAGATCAACAGTTATCTGCCGGGGATGGCGGACAAGCTCGACATCGCCAGTATCGGCAACTCGAAGGTCGGGGTCGGCCTGATCGGTCTGGCCGCTCTGCTGCTGGCCGGGCTGGCCTGGATCAACGCGCTGCGGGACGCCATCCGGATCATCTGGCACCAGAGCGTGGACGTCGGCAACGCGCTGGTGCGCCGGCTGCGGGACCTCGGCGTCCTCGTCGGGCTCGGGCTGATCGTGTTCGCGTCCATCGCGGTGACCAGCGTCATCACCTCGGTGTCGGGGACGTTCCTGGAGGGGATCGGCCTGTCCGGGAGCACCGCGGCGACGGTGCTGACCACGCTGCTCGCCCTCGGCATCGCGCTGGCGCTGGACGTGACGGTCTTCCTGTGCCTGTTCCTCTGGCTGCCGTCGATCACCGACCGTCGCCGAGCGGTGCGCGGAGCTCTGCTCGGCGCCGTCGGCGTGGAGAGCCTCAAACTGCTCGGCACCTGGCTGGTCGGGATGACGACCGACAACCCCGTGTACGGGACGTTCGCGGTGATCGTCGGTCTGCTCATCTGGATCAACATCGTGCTGCGCTGGACCCTCCTGGTCGCGGCGTGGACGGTGACCGCCCCCTACGACTCCGACGTCGTCCCGTCCGGCACCGCCGCGACTGCCCCGGATGACGGTGCCGCCGAGCCTGTTGACGCCGTCTTGGACGGCGGTGCCGGGGCCGCCGGGAGAGCGGCCGAACCGCCCGGTGAGCCGGCGCCCGCCGGCTCGTCGGCTGCCGGATCATCCGCTGGTGCCGTTGCGGGCTCCGTCGGTGACCGGGTGGACGCGCCAGCGCCCTGGCCGGGGCCGTCGGCGCCGTCACCGCGCGGTTGAGGCACGAGCCGGACGAGCCCGGTCCGCGATGCCGTGCCCGCGGCCACGGACGCGGGCGGATCCCGCGTCACCGCAGGCCGCGCCGCCGTCCCGGGCCGCGTGCCGATGCCCGGGGATGGCTGCCGCGCACGATGCCGCCGGCGCAGGGTCAGCACCATGGCGAGCAGCGTCACCGCGATGGCGATCCAGGTGACCAGGCCGACGGTGTGACCGCCGCTGGACGCCTCCGCCGTGCCATGTCCGTCCGTGTTGGCCTCGTACGGGCCCGCTTCGTTCTGGCCGGCGCCCCTGCTGCGACCGGCACCTGCCCGTGCCGGCTCGCTGGCGGTCGCGTGGGCCACGTGGGCCGCGGGTTCGGCGCGTACCGCCGTGTCGGCCCTGCCCGTCAGCTGCCCGACCGCGGCGATCGAGCCGACGTGTGCGAACCCCCAGTCGAACAGGGCGCGGGCGTCGCCGGCGTACGCGGGCGCAGCCCGCAACATGGTGACGATGAGTGTGTGGTTGCCGCGCCGGACCGCGCCGATGTAGGTGGCGCCCGCCGCGACGGTGTAGCCGTTCTTGACGCCGATCGTCCCCGGGTAGGAACCGAGCAGGTCGTTGTGGTTCTGGATCTCGAAGGACACGCCGCCCCGGCCACGGACCGTCGCCCGCGGGATCGTCAGGAACCCCTTCACCGCGGGGCTGGTGAGAGCGGCCCGGCCCAACAGGGCAAGATCGTATGCTGATGTGGCCTGGCCGGGGGCGTCCAGGCCGGTGGGATCCCCGGCGCGGGTGGCGCGCGCGCCCAGATCCGCGGCGATCCGGTTCATCAGCGTGACCGTGGCCGCGGTACCGCCGGCGGCCTCGGCGAGCGCGGTGGCCGCGTCGTTGCCACTTGCGACGATCATGGCGGTGGCCAGCTCGGCGACGCTGTAGGTCATGCCCGGCACGAGGCCGACCCGGGTCCCGTCGACCCGCGCGGCCGCGTCGCTGACCGTCACCTGCTGGGCCAGTGGCAGCCGAGGCAGCACGGCGAGCGCGGTCAGGATCTTCAGTGTGCTTGCCGGCGGGTACTGGCCGTGCGCGTCCCGCGCCGCGAGCACCGCGCCGCTGTCGGCGTCGGCGACGAGCCAGGCGGCGGCCGCGACCTGCGGGGGAGGCGGCAGCGCCTGCGGACTGACCACCACACCGCGACTGTCGAGCGCCGGGCCACCGAGAGTGTCCGGCGGGGATGCCGGAGGCGGCGGTGCGGGCAG
>NZ_CAAAFS010000314.1:0-13845 GCF_900634755.1 Protofrankia symbiont of Coriaria myrtifolia | reverse complement strand
GTGCCGGGGGGGTCGGTGGCGGCGCCACCGCGGTTGCGGCAACCGGCCCGGCGGCCGGGACTCCGACGATCAGCCACCCCGCCAGGGCCGCCACCAGGATCACCACCAGGGGCGGGAAAGCCGGCAGGCGGATGGGCTGGACCAGGGCCAGGCGGCCCGTCGCTGGCGTCCTGAAGCGTCGGCGAGTCCGAAGCATCCAGTCAAGTTACTGTCGGTCACTCCACCGGGGCCGCAGAAGCCCCGCCGTGTCGCCCTCCAACCACTGCCACAGCGCCCACATACCATGATCCACGTACCATGCTCCACATACCTTGGTCGACGTGTGCCGCCCGCTGGACGTGATCCCCCCTTTGGGTGTCGGCGCGGGTGGGTTGTCGTTTCGCTATAGGGTGTGTTGATGTCAACGGAGGAGTCCGGGGTGAGCGGGCCCCGGTCCGGTTATCGCACCGACTCGGTGGCCGCCGGCGCCAGGGAGGCGCCTGACGGCACCCCTGTCCGCCTCGCCGGCAGAGTGGTGCTCTGGCGTCGGATGGGTGGTCTGATCTTCGGGCACATCCAGGACCGCAGCGGGCGTGTCCAGGTCTCCCTGTCCAGGGATGAGCTGGGCGCGGACACCATCAGGGAGTGGTCCCGCGCGCTGAAGATCGGCGACTTCGTCGGGGTCGCCGGCCGTCTCTACACCACCCGTCGTGGTGAGCGGACGGTAGCGGTATCCGATCTCACCGTGCTCAACCGGACGGCGCGCGCGTTGCCGGACAAATGGCAGGGCCTGTCGAACGTGGAGGCCCGCTACCGCCGCCGCTATCTCGACCTGCTGGTCAACGACGAGTCCCGGGCGCGGTTCCGGACCAGGACGAAGGCGATCCAGCGGATCCGCCGGTTCCTCGACGACAACGACTTCCTCGAGGTCGAGACGCCGATCCTGCAGGAGGCGGCCTCCGGCGCCGCCGCCCGGCCGTTCGTCACCCACCACAACGCGCTCGACGAGGACTTCTACCTGCGGATCTCACCGGAGACGTTCCTCAAGCGCGTCGTCGTTGGCTCCTTCGACCGTGTCTACGAGCTCGGCCGCAACTTCCGCAACGAAGGCATGGACTCCTCCCACCTCCAGGAGTTCACGATGCTGGAGTGGTACGCCGCCTACTGGGACTACCGCGACAACATGGCCTTCGTCCGCGAGCTGATCCTGGCGGTGCTCGACGACGTCCTCGGCACCCGTACCGTCACCTACGAGGGTGTGAAGCTGGACTTCGGCGCCGACTGGCCGGAGCTGGACTACCGGGTCGAGGTCGCCCGGCGCACCGGCATCGACCTCGCCGTGGTGCGCGACCTGCCGACCCTGCGGGAGCGGGTCGCCGGCCTCGGGCTGGACGTCGAGAACGCGCCGTCGTACGCGGCACTCGTCGACCTGCTGTACAAGAAGACGGTCCGGCCCGAGCTCGTCCAGCCGTGCTTCCTGGTGCACCACCCGGCGGAGCTGGTGCCGCTGGCCCGGCGCAGCGACGACGACCCCACCCGGCTCGACATGTTCCAGGTCGTGGTGAACGGTTGGGAGATCGTCAAGGCGTACTCGGAGCTGGTCGACCCGGCCGAGCAGCGAACCCGGCTGGAGGAGCAGGCCGAACTGCGCGAGGCCGGCGACGACGAGACGATGATGCTGGAGGAGGACTTCATCGAGGCGATGGAGTACGGGATGCCACCGATGTCCGGCCTCGGCCTCGGCATCGACCGGTTCACCGCCCTGCTCACCGATGCGCCCACCCTGCGCGACGTCGTCCTCTTCCCTACCATGCGCGGCGCCAGAAAAGGCCAGCACGCCCCCGACGACCAGGCTGCTCCCGACGCCGACGCCTGACCAGGGCCAGGCCTGGCTTCGGCTCCCGGCCCGGCGAACGGACGTGTCACCAGGCGCCGGCCACCGGAGAAGATCGTCGAAAGTTTGTCGTTGTGTACGCTTTTTCGCCTGAAAAGCGTACACAACGACAAACTCGTTCAGATCATGGCCCGTGTGGGCGGCCGCGGGCAGGAGCCACGCCGGCTGACTGAGAACGCCGGTCGGGCAATGTCCCAGGTCGGGGGTCCCAGGTCGGGGGTCCCAGGTCAGGAGTCCTAGGTCAGGGCGCCGAGGGCGTCGTCGAGGCCTTCCAGGTCGCTCAGGGGGATTGGCGTCCAGCGGTGTTCGCCGGCTCCCGGCGCGACGGCAGCCCGGCCGCCGGCCGCCGTGTCAGCCGTGTCGACATCATCGCGGCTGGCGTTCTCGCCATCCCTGCGCGTGTTGTCCGTGGGGATGTCGTCCGTGGGGATGTTGCCCCCGGGCACGTCGTCCGCCGGTGTACCCGGACGGGGCGGTGCCGGCTGCGATCCGTGACCGGCTCCGGCCGGATCGACGGGGGCGGTGCCGCCCCGGGCGGTACGGGCCGCGTGCGGCGCCACCGGTGTCACGCCGACGGCGGTCAGGGCCGGCCACAGGGAGGCGAGCGAGGCGTCCGGGTCGATCTCGAACTCCGACTGGCGGATCCGCCAGAAGCGCCAGCCGGCCCGGCGCAGCTCCCGCTCGCGGGCGAACTCGTGGGCGATCCGCTCGGGCGGCACGGCGGTGTCCGCGTCGCACTCGACCGCGAGGCGGGCGCGTCCGCCGGCCACCACCAGGTCGACGCGCCGACCGTTCACCTCGACCTGGGGCCACACCAGATAGCCGCGTTCGCGCAGGGCACGGAAGACCCGTTGCTCGAAGAGGGTGTCGAAGCGAGGGTGCGGGATGTCCGGGCGGACGTCGCGCGGCACGGGAACGGACGTGGACACGGCGGGGGCCGGGCCGGCGTCCACCCCGACGGTGACGGACGGCCGCACGGACGTCTGTGACAGTATGTAACTGAGATAGTTGTGCCGCAGGTCGGTCGGCTCCAGGTCGCCCGTGGTCACCGAGTGGAACAGCCACACCTGGTCGCGGGCACGGGAGGTGGCCACGTTGAACCTGCGCTGGTACTCCAGCCGGGTCAGCGACGGCGTGGGGGTGTCGGGCGCGACGACCATCGACAGGAACACCACGTCCCGTTCGTCGCCCTGGAAGTCCGGCGGGGTCCCGACGCGCAGCCGCCGGCGCTGCTGCTCGGCCGGGGACATCCGGCTGATCAGTTTGCCGCGGATCAGCTCCGCCTGGGCGCTGCCCTGCAGCACGACGACGCCGAAGGTCAGCCCGTCGTAGCGGGGGTCGTCGGCGCAGGCCAGCACCTGGGTCACCAGCGCCTCGGCCTCGGCCGCGTTGCGCAGCCCGCCGGCGACACCGGAGGTGACCGCACCCGGGACGTGGCACGACCGCAGCGGCGGCAGCCGGTCCGCGCCGAACTGGCGCAGTGGCACCAGCGGGGCGTCCCGGTAGAACAGCGCGGACGACCACTCGATGATCTCCGGCATACAGCGGAAGTGCTCGCGCAGCCGGATGACCTCGCCGAACCTCGTCCGCAGCAGGGTGAACAGGCTGGACCGGGGGGTGAACGCGATGCGCAGCCAGCCCGGCACGTCGGGCAGCAGCGTGTCGAGACGCTGGAAGACCGGTTCCAGCTCCTCGAAACTCGCCTCCGCCGGGGTGCACTGCCGGTCGTCGCCGACCACGATCACGCGGGGCGCCAGCCACAGCAGGAACAGGCTGTCCAGCCCCGCCTGGCTGCCCTCGTCCACGATCACCACGTCGAAGCAGTCCCGGACGGCCGGAATGGTCGACAGCACCTCACCGATCGGCATGATCCAGGCGGGGACGGCGGTCTGGGCGACCCGCATCGCCTCCCGGGCGGCCTGCCGGTACCGCTGCGCGTAGCGGCCGGTGAACTTGCCGCCCGCGGCGACCGCGTCGGCGTAGGAACGCAGCGCCGCGGACTGCTCGGCGCCCATCCGCCCAAGGCAGTGCTTCCAGGCGAGCGCGCCGGCGAGTTCGGCGGTGGCGGCGGCGAGGGCGTCCTCGGCGGCGTCGAGTTCGGCCTCGACATCGGTCTCACCAGCCGCCGTCCGCGAGCGT
The DNA here is from genome assembly GCF_900634755.1 of Protofrankia symbiont of Coriaria myrtifolia. NCBI lineage: Bacteria > Bacillati > Actinomycetota > Actinomycetes > Frankiales > Frankiaceae > Protofrankia > Protofrankia symbiont of Coriaria myrtifolia. The sequence continues at coordinate 9,833 of NZ_CAAAFS010000314.1, read as the reverse complement.
TCCAGCCAGGTCGCCGCGCAGGCCCACGCCCATGCCGCGGGGAAGGAGACGATCCGCCGATCCCACTCGGCCGCGTCCGCGCCGCCCGGACGGCTGCCGGCTGCCGCCTCGGCGTTACGGAGCATATCTACCGTTCCGGCATCCGATGTCCCGGCCGCAGCCTTGGCGCCGTCGGCCGTACCCGGCGCCAGGCCCTCCAGCAGGACGGCCAAGGCCGGGTGCGCGTCCCGTACGCGCGCCAGCAGAGTCACGCAGCGCCGCTCCGCGTCCCGTTCGCTGTCAGCCGCCTCAAGCGCGACCCGGGCGGCCTCGTAGGCGGTGACGTCGCGGGCGGCCAGCGCGTCCGCGAGCGTGCCCAGCTCCGGCGCGGCCGTCCCGGTCCTGGCCGCCGCCAGGTAACGGCTGTGGATACGGCTGAGACCCGCGGTGGCGGCGGTGGCATGTTGACGTAGCCGGACATCCTCGACCGCGGCGGCGAGATCCCGGCAGGCCCTGGTACCGGTGAGCGTGACGCCGAGGGAGCCGCCGGCGGTGGTCAGAGCGCCCGTGCCGGCAGCACCCGGGACGTCCGGCGTGCCGGGGGTGCCGGGGACGCCGAAGGAGGCCAGGACACCAAGGAGGCGGTCGCGCGCGCCACGGGCCCGGTCGACCGCGGCGAGGGCGTCGGCCAGATCGTGCAGGCGGGCCAGGCGCACCTCGACAGCGGCGTCCGGGTCGATGTGTACGTCCACCAGCGCCCAGGCGTTGCTCGCCGTCTCCAGGCAGACCTGTGCGGTCAGCCGGGCGAGCACCGCGTCGAGCAGGTCGGGGGTGCGCGGGGGGACGCCGTCGACGGTCGCCTCCGTGAGCAGCAGGGCCGCGTTCTTCTGGGCCTTCGGCGGGAAGACGGCGCGCAGACCGTGGCCGGCCGCCAGGTGGGCCCGCAGCGCCTCGCCGTGGGCGAGCAGCACCTGCGCGTTCGCGGGCCCCCGTTCGGTCAGCGCGGGCAGGACGACCGTGCGCAGCCCGACCCGCTCGAGCGCGCTGGCGGCCTGCTCGACGGCCGGCGCGGTCGAAGCGATCTTTGTCCACAGCACGGTGTCACGGCCGGCGAGGGCGTCGTCGAGCGCCGTCCGCACCCACGCCCAGCGGCTCTGGTGGCCCGCCATCAGGGCCAGCGCGTCGGTCAGCTCCGCGGCGACCGCCCGCAGGGCGTCCACCTGCGCCGGAGACAGCCCGGCAAGCCGGTCGGCGAGGGCGGCCCGACCGGCTCGGCAAGGGTGACCGTGCTGTCGTGGGCGACCGAGGAGGCGGCCCGTTCGGCGGCCAGCAGCTGGCGGATCGTGCCGGTCGGGACCAGCAGATCCGGATCGGTCGGGCCCTGGGCGAGCCGGCGAGCCCGGGCAGGCGTGCGGGAGCGCAGCACGGCGAGCAACTCGGCCGCCTCGGCGGCGTCCAGGGGCACCGGCGGCGGCCCGCCGCGCTCGCCATGGCTGCCGCGTCCACCGTGATCGTCGCTGGCAGGTACCGGGCCGCGCCCGCCGGCAGCACCGCCGCCGCCGTATCCCCTGTCACTTTCGGTGACATGACCGCCAGGGCTGGCGCTGTCCTGGCCACCGCCGATGGCGGGCCAGGGCACGGGGGTGGGGAGCCAGCCGTGGGCGGCGCGCTCGTCCCGGACCCGCGCCGCGATTCGGGCCAGGGTGCCCTCCCAGCCCGGCGCCACCTGCGAGCCGTCATGGTGGGCACCTTCGGCCGCGCGCAGCCGCTGGATCAGTTCGGCCAGTTCGGCCCGGCGGGCGGCGGCGTCGTCCCGCCGGGAGCGCAGCCGCGCGATCCGCCGGTCGTGGTCGTCCGGCCGGAAGGCGGCCTTCTCCGCCGCGAGCGCGCTGATGCTCACCGCGAGCTCGGTCGAACCGGTGTCGTCGAGGTCGGTGAGTGACACGCACAGCCGTTGCAGCTCCGGGGGCATCTTCTCCCGCAGCACCCGCAGCGCCTGCGCCTTCTGGCTGGTGACCAGCACCCGCTTGCCCTCGGCGAGCAGCGCGGACATCAGGTTGGCGATCGTGTGGGTCTTGCCCGTCCCGGGCGGGCCTTCCACCACGACACCGTTGTCCCGGCGCAGACGTTCCATCACGTGGGCCTGCTCCGGGTTCGCCGGCAGCGGGAACAGCGGCGCGGTGTCGCCCGGGCCGTCCCGGCCGGGCGCCGCGTCCCCGGCAGGCAGCACGTCTCCGGCGGGCACCGTGCCCGCGGCCAGCCAGGCCAGGCGTTCGTCGGCCTCCAGCGTCTCGACCAGCTGTACCAGGCCGAGCGGCGGCGGGCCGTCGCCGCGCAGCGCGTCCAGCATCTGGTCGTAGTAGTTCAGCAGCGCCGCCCGGCCGCGGGCGCGCAGCACCAGTGCCGGGGCGAAGGTCACCTGCGGGCGTGGGCCGGCCGGCCGCGCCGCCGGCTGCCAGGACGGCGAGTAGCCGTCGGTGGACACGTCCACGGCAAGGGTCAGCCAGTCCCGCAGCGCCCGCTCGTCCTCGGAGCCGAGGGGGACCGCGGGGCGGCCGCGCAGCCGCTCGTGCAGCGCGTTGGTCCGTTCCGGCCGGAACGCCGCCACCCCGTCGAGCAGGCTGCTGTCCTCCAGCGGGGTCGTGGCCTCGGCGGGCAGCCGCAGGCGGATGGCGGAGCTGGTCGTGTCGATCTCCACCAGCAGCCTGGTCGCGAGCAGATGATGGCGGACCTCGACGGCAGCGGGCGGCGGGCCGCCTGTCGCGGGCGGGCGTGCCGCCGCCGGGCCGAGCGGGGGTCGGCCCGGCATCGTCGCCGATGTGATCGCTGTCGACGTGCCGAGCGAGGGCATGCCGGTGGTGGACGGGCCGGGTGCGGCGGACGGGCGCGCCGTGGACGCCGATGCTGATGCTGATGTCGGGGTCGGGGCGTGCCAGGACAGCAGGCCGGTGCAGAGCACCAGCTCGAGCGCGTCGCCCTCCTGCGCCAGGCGCTGCGCCACCGCGTGCAGGACGTTGTGCAGGGCCCACCGGTCGGCGTCCGCGCGGGCCCTGGTCGCCCAGATCCGCCAGGCCGGCAGCCACTGCGCGTAGGCGGCCTGGACCTCGGGCGCGTCCGCGAGCCGGATGGTTTCGGTGATCTCACGCTGGATGCCGTCCGGTCGCAGCTCGACGCGGGTCCGCGGGCCGATCTCGCGCAGCGGCGGGAACTCCTCGACCGGCTCGCCCGGTTCGGCCATGACGACCCAGCCGGTGAGCTGGCCGGGCAGCGCCGGCGGCGGTGGCAGAGCCGCCGCGGCGGGAGCGGACAGCAGCACCTCGCCGGGGCTGGCCTGCTCGAACAGGGACAGGCCGTCCGGAAGGTTGTCGAGCCACACCACGACGGGATGCTCGTCGACCGTGGTGACCCGCGGCGCCTGGGCCAGGGCGATCTCCCGCAGGAACCGGACCAGGCGATGGCACCGGTCGGTCAGCGCGGCCCGGCGCCGGTCGTCGAGGCGGCGTCCCGCGTGGGCCGCCGGCCCGCCAGCGCTTTCCCCGCCGGGCTGTCCCGCACCGAACCGTTCCTCGCCGTGCTGCCCCGCTCGCCCCTCACGACGCCGCCCGTCGCCGGGTCGCTCGTCGTGATGAGGCTCGTCGTGATGGCGTGGCTGGCGGACAGCCGTTTGTTCGGTCATAGTCCTCTCCGGACGCGACAGCCCCACGGGCTCCTCCGATGGCCGGATGCGCACACCGGCGGACACACCCCGTTGCGGCAATGCCCATAATGACCCGTCCCGCCAGGAGGCGGTCATGCCGGGTGGCGTCGCGGGCGGGCGGTGGCGGGGGCCAGCCGAAGAACGCCGGTGGCCAGGCCCGGCAGGCCGCCGTGTGTGCGAGCGCGCGGGTGCGACAACATACCCAGCTGTGAGCTCACGGTTTCTTGCGGACCTGCACATCCACTCCAAGTACTCACGGGCCTGTAGCCGTGACTGCGACCTGGAGCATCTTGCCTGGTGGGCGGCGCGCAAGGGGATCCAGGTGATCGGCACCGGCGACTTCACCCACCCGGCCTGGTCGCAGGAGATCGCCACCAAGCTCGTGCCGGCCGAACCCGGCCTGTTCCGGCTGCGTCCCGACCTCGAGGCGGACGTGCTGCGGACCCTGCCCGCGTCCTGCCGGGTGGCGACCCGGTTCATGCTCTCCACGGAGATCTCCACGATCTACAAGCGGGGGGAGCGGACCCGTAAGGTCCACCATCTTCTCTACGCCCCGAGCACCGACGCCGCGGCCCGGATCACCGCGAGCCTGGCGAAGATCGGCAATCTCGCCGCGGACGGGCGTCCCATCCTGGGACTGGACTCGCGTGACCTGCTGGAGATCACCCTCGGCGCGGGCGACGGCTGCTATCTGATACCGGCCCACGTGTGGACGCCGTGGTTCGCGGTGCTGGGCTCCAAGTCCGGTTTCGACGCGGTCGAGGACTGCTACGTCGATCTGGCCGACCACATCTTCGCGCTGGAGACCGGCCTGTCCGCGGACCCGCCGATGTTCTGGCGGCTGTCCGGGCTCGACCGGTTCCGCCTGGTCAGCAACTCCGACGCGCACTCCCCGCCCATGCTCGGCCGGGAGGCGACCGCGTTCACCTGCGACGTCGACTACTTCGCCATGCTCGCGGCGCTGCGCACCGGGGACGGGTTCGCCGGCACGATCGAGTTCTTCCCCGAGGAGGGCAAGTACCATCTCGACGGTCACCGCAAGTGCAACATCCGCTACGAGCCGAGTCAGACCCGGCAGGCGGACGGGCGCTGCCCGCAGTGCGGACGGGCGCTGACCGTCGGCGTCCTGCACCGGGTGGACACGCTGGCCGACCGGACCGAGGGGTTGCGGCCGCCGACTGCGGGCGAGATGCGCTCGCTGGTGGCGCTGCCCGAGGTCGTGGGGGAGATCCTCGGGGTCGGGCCGAAGAGCAAGGCGGTGGCCGCGCAGGTCACGACGCTGACCACCCGGCTCGGCCCGGAGCTGGGGATCCTCGCTGAGGTCCCGCTGGACGCGATCGCCGAGGTCGGTTCGTCCGCGCTGGTGGAGGCGATCCGCCGGCTGCGGAACGAGGAGGTGATCCGCGAGGCCGGTTTCGACGGCGAGTACGGCGTCATCCGCCTCTTCCGCCCGGAGGAACTCAGCTCGGACGCGGGCACGCTGTTCGACCTCGCCGCCACCACGGCAACACCGACCGGCACGGCAACACCGACCGGCACGGCAACACCGACCGGCACGGCAACACCGACCGGCACGGCAACACCGACCGGCACGGCAACACCGACCGGCACGGCAACACCGACCGGCACGGCAACACCGACCACCACGGCAACACCGACCACCACGGCAACACCGACCACCACGGCAACACCGACCGGCACGGCAACACCGACCGGCACGGCAACACCGACCGGCACGGCAACACCGACCACCACGGCAACACCGACCGGCACGGCAACACCGACCGGCACGGCAACGGCCCCGGGCAGCTCCCGGGCCCGCACCGCCCGCCGGGGCAGCCGCGCAGTCCGTACCGCGCTGGCACCGTCCACGGCCGCGTCCTCGCCGACGTCCTCCCCGGCATCGCCGTCCGTCCGATCCGGCGCCTTATCCGCGGCCCCGCCCGCGGTGGACAGCCCCACAGGCCTGACGAGTCCGGTGTATCCGACGCAGCCGGCTCCCGGGCAGCGTGTCCCCACCGCTGACGCGCTCCCCGGCGGACCATCCTCCTGGTCGCCATCTCCCGACGGGCCCGCCGCCGACGCGTGTCCCTTTGACGGGCCCGCCGCCGACGTGGTGGATGTGCCGCCGCAGGGCGTGCCGTCCGAGGTGCCCGGCGTGTCCGTCCTGGCCGCTCTCGACGCCGAGCAGCGCGCCGCGGCAGCGGTCACGAACGGCCCGCTGTTGATCGTCGCCGGGCCGGGGACCGGCAAGACCCGCACCCTCGTCCACTCGATCGCGTACCGGGTGCGGGAGTGCGCGGTGCCGGCCGAGCGGTGCCTGGCGGTGACCTTCACCCGGCGGGCCGCGGCCGAACTGCGCGAACGGCTCGACGCGCTCATCCCGCAGCAGGCGTCGCGCGTTTTCGCGACCACCTTCCACGGCCTGGGGCTGCGGATGGTCCAGGAGCAGCACGCGCGCCTCGGCCTGGGGCCGGATGTCGCGGTCGCGGACGAGGCGGTGCGCACGCAGATCCTGCGGGAGGCGCTGGCCGGTACGGCGTCGGGGACGCGCAACCTGGAGCGACTGCGGCGCGCGCTGGCCGGGCTGCGCCGCGCCCGCGCGCTCGGGGAGCCCACCGACGGGCACGAGCTGGCCGTGGTGGCGCGGGGGTACGAGCGTGAGCTGCGCGCGCGCAACCTGGTCGACCTCGACGACCTCGTCCAACTGCCCGTGCTGGCGATGCGGGAGCATCCCGAGATCGCCGACGAGTACCGGGCGCGCTGGCAGCACGTCTGGGTCGACGAGTACCAGGACGTCGACGAGTTGCAGTACATCCTGCTGACCATGCTGGCCGGGCGCTTCGGCGACGCCTCGCCCGCCTGTCCACCGGAACCCGTGCCGGCGGCGAACCTGTGTGCGATCGGCGACCCGGACCAGGCCATCTACTCCTTCCGCGGTTCCGACGTGGGCTTCTTCCTGCGTTTCCGGGACGACTTCCGGGACGCGAAGGTGGTGTCGCTGACCCGCAACTACCGCTCCACCCCCGTGATCGTCGAGGCGGCCGTCCGCCTGATCGAACCGGCCACTCTGGTGCCCGGCCGGACCCTGGGCGCGGTCGGGGAGCATCCGCACAGCGCTCCGGTACTGCTGCGCCGCACCGCCGACGAGGCTGACGAGGCATCGGTTGTCGTGGGCCTCATCGAGGAGGCCCTGGGCGGCACGTCCTTCCATGCGCTCGACACCGGGGTGGACGGGACGGGGCAGGCCCGGCTGTCCTTCTCCGACATCGCGGTGCTCTACCGCACCGCCCGCCAGGCGCGGCCGGTGATGGACGCCCTCGACCGGCAGGGGTTCCCCTTCCAGCGCCGGTCCCACAACCGGTTCGCGGACACCCCGGGCGTCGCGTACCTGCTGGAGCTCGTCGGCGACGACACGCCGGCCGACGGGATCCCCGCAGCCCCCGTGCTCCCAGCGGACACGGTGCCGGCGCGGGGCCGCGGTGTTCTCGCACGGCTGCGGGCGGCGGCCCAGATCGCCCTCGACAGCGCCGCCGGCCTGCCCGGCCGCGGCGGCCCGGCATCCTCCGGCAGCCTGCCCGGGACAGCGCCGGACGCCCGGAGCGGGCCGGTGTCACCGGCCGGGCCCGCATCGCCGACGCCTCCGGCCGGACCGCCGAACGAGGCCGAGATCCGGTACGCGCTGGACGTCCTGACCTCGCTGGCCACCGAGTGCGGCGACGATCTGGAGCGTTTCCGTTCTGAGATCGCGCTCGGCGCGGAGGTCGACACCTTCGACCCCCGGGCGGACCGGATCTCCCTGCTGACGCTGCACGCCGCCAAGGGACTGGAGTTCGGGTTCGTCGTCATCATCGGCTGCGAGGACGGCCTGCTGCCGTTGCGGTGGGCGGGCGCGTCCCCGGCCGGCAGCGGTGCCGGTGCGGGCGCGGCCGCCGGACTCACCGGGCGTGATGACGGCAGTGACGACGGTGACGAGGAGGAGCGGCGGCTGCTGTTCGTGGGCATGACCCGGGCCCGGGAGCAGCTTGTGCTCACCCATGCGGCCCGCCGTGGCCGGCAGGTGTCCGAGGTGCGGCCCTCGCCCTTTCTGGACAGCCTGGGCGCGCCGCTGCTCGAACGCCGTTCCGGCCCGCCCCGGCCCCGCCGGGCCCGCCCGAACCAGGGCCGCCAGCTCCGGCTGATCTGACCGCTGCCCACCGTCCCGGGAGCGTTGATCGCGGACGCGCGAAGAGCTGCGAAGGGCCGCGGAGAGCCTGGTCGCGGTGCCGGCGGCCGGTCAGCGCCGGCGGAAGACCATGGCGAGGTTCCAGGTGACGACCTCCCGGACACCCGGCACCCGCAGGATCGGCCTGGTCCACGCCGGCAGGTAGCGCGGCATGGCGGCCACGACGTCGATGCCGTGATGGCCGTGGGCCCAGGCCAGGGCGTCGGCCACCGACACCGCGAACAGGCTGCTGCCGTAGCGGTTCTTCGGCGGGGTCCCGGTGCGGCGCTCGTAGCGCCGAGCCGCGCGGTGGCCGCCGAGGTAGTGCCAGGGCGCGGTTTCATGCCCGCCCCAGGGCGAGAGCCAGTTGGTGAAGCTCAGGAAGATCACCCCGCCGGGTCGGGTGACCCGCACCATCTCCTCGCACATCCGCCACGGGTCCGGCACGTGCTCCAGGACGTTCGACGAGTAACAGATGTCCACCGAGGCGGTGGCGAACGGCATGTCCAACGCGCTGCCGAGCACCCGGCCCGGCTCCACGATGCCACCGGCGCTCAGCTCGGAGATGTCCGGCTCGACCCAGACGTAGTGGGCGCCGGCCTGCTGGAAGGCGCTGCGGAAGTAGCCGGGGCCGCCACCGACGTCCAGGACGAGCGAGCCGGCCAGCGTGGTGAAGTGGCTGAGCTGGTGCACGGAGTCGGCGGCGAGCAGCGAGTAGAAGCCGGCCGGGTCGACCGGTTCGCGCCGGGCGGCGCGGAAGAGCCGGACGGACCGCCCGATCGAGGTGCTGGCGATCGGCGCCGGCGCGCTGCCTGTGGGCGTCGCTCCAGAGCGTGGCGCCCGTGCCGGGGCTGTCGGTGCCGTCTCCGGGGTTTCCGTTGTCCCGCCGCCGGCGGTGGCGTGCGCATCTGGGATGGATGGGGATTCGCGCGGGGCGGACACCGTCTCGGCCATGCCGGGACACTAACACCCCTGACCGGGGTCGAAATGTGATCTTTTCGGACGTCTTTGCCCGAATCAGGAAGACTCTTCGATCATCGTCCGGATGTCGGATGTCGGATGTCGGATGTCGGATGTCGGCACCGGCACCGGCGTCGGCGCCGTTCGGCCGGGACGATACGTGACACTTGTTCGTCCTTGTAAGAGCGATCGAGGTAAGAGCGATCGAGAGCGCGCTGGTGACCCGGACGGCCCGGCCCTCGGCCGGCCGCCGTGACCCACCTGCTCGGACTACTCGGAGTGATCATGATTGAGCTGGTCGCCGGTGCCAACCGGTCGTTGCCGGACGGCGCGCTGTCCGTTCACGTGGCCGGGCCGTTCGACCTGTCGCTCCTGATCACCAGCGGGAACGGGAAGGTCGCCGGGGACGGCGACTTCGTCTTCTACAACCAGCCGTCCGCGCCCGGGGCTCGGCTGACCGGTGACGGCGCCAGCATCGACCCGCCTCGGCTGCGTCCCGCGGCAACCAGGGTGGTCGTTGTCGTGAGCCCGGCCGACACCGGTGCGACGCTCGGGCAACTGCCGCCGCCGGTCCTGAACGTCCGTGGCCGGGGCGGCACCCCCGTCGCGCGCTTCACCCCGCCGCGGCCACGGCAGGAGACCGTTCTGCTGCTCGCGGAGATCTACCAGCGTGGGGCCGGGTGGAAGATCCGAGCGCTCGGCCAGGGCTATTCCGACGGCCTCGCCGGGCTGGTCCGCGACTTCGGCGTTCAGGTCAACGACGACGACGGCGCCGCGCCGGCGGGCCCACCGATGACCCCGCCACCGCCACCGCCACCGGCGCCGGCACGGCCGGCCGCCTCGTCCGCCGCCGGTGCGGCCGTCGGCGGGGGCACCAGGGGAGCCGATACCGGAGGAGACATCGTCTCGCAGGTCGTGGCATTGGTGAACGTCGAACGGGGCAGGCTGGGCCAGCGTCCGCTCACCGTGGACGTCTGCCTGCTCCTAGTGTCC